>JAJRAP010000168.1 GCA_028679855.1 Candidatus Methanoperedens sp. | reverse complement strand
TTTTATGAAAAACTTTAAGAAAGTTTTATCAAAACAAGGGGTATGCGCCATACCCCTATACGTCATAAAGGGGCGTAACCCTTTATGATAAGAAGATCAGTGAGGGAAAGCATCATTTTTCTGCTTTGAACGCAGTGGCTGCTAAATTATTGAGGATAGTTTACTGGGTTTTGAAGAATAATAAGGAGTATCAGACACAACTGAATTAAGTTTAGTCTAATGAAAGGGAAACTGACCAGACAAACAAATAGTGGATACTATTTTATTATATCGTGCAAGTATTGACTATTGTGATTATATGCAACAGGTGATATCTTGTTAAACCCCGCCAGCGGCGGCGCTTCCGTTGGGGTCTGGGGTCGCAACCCCAGCGCTATAAAGCTAATGTTGACCGAAAGTGTTAATAGTACGTTCATCTGCGGTTTCAAATGTCTATAGCGCTTCATAGAGCATGAGATAGCGGCGCCAATATATTAATATTTTCATTATTGCCGCGATCGTCAGTATATCTGTTATATATCGCCGGAATCGTAAAGGTAAATTGAGGGGACGCAAAATATGAAGAGGCTTTTGCTTAGTTGCATTTGTTCATGATGCAAATGCGTATTGCACCCAGCTGCCATATTTCTCATATATCCAATCTCATCATACACGCGCTCTCCCCATCGTTATAATATTTCTCCATAATCCCTGTCTTGCAAAACCCATGCCTCTCATAGAACCTCCTGGCTTTCACATTCCCTGACCGCACTTCAAGGATTATCTCAGAAACTCCCATCTCCCGGAAAACATCGATGATCTCCTTTAAAAGGGCACTTCCCAGCCTGCGGTTCTGATAAGAAGGGTGCACTGCAAGTGAGAATATGCGTCCGGTCTCTTGCGAAGTCAGGAACCCGACTACGAACCCAACGATAAAGCCGTTTATCTGTGCAACTATAAAACCTTCAGAGCAGGTCTCATAGAACTGCATGTAGAAAAAGGGGTCATGCTCATTAAAGACCTGTCTTTCAATTTCAATGACCCATGGGAAATCAGGTGGCTGGAATTTTCTGATGATGTTCAATAATCCTCTGTCTGCTATCAGCAAATATAAAGATATTCCAGATGGACTCCATAAATATGGTAATTATAATCGATAGAACCTGTTTTAAAGGCTCCTCAGAACCTTCAAACTTGCCGCCCCTTCTTCCACTGTCCTTGCCTCTGTCACGACCCTCCCTTTGTATCCATCCAGCTTCTTCTTGACCTTTTTCCAGTTTACGGTACCCTTGCCAAGTGAAAGGTGCTCATCGCTTCTTCCCTTATTGTCGTGAAGATGTACGTGAATTACCTTGCTTAAGTCCTCAAGGAACTCATCTACCATGCCGTTGGTGTTAGCGTGCCCGATATCCAGCGTGAGCCCCACATTCTCGCGCTCAAGCGACTCTATCATTCCCAGTATCTCACCCGGTTGTTTTCCCAGGATAAAAGCCATGTTCACCATGTTCTCAACACCTATCCTGATTCCTCGCATGTCTGCAAAGTCGCATATCGCACGCAGCCCTTCGATATTCTGCCTCCATGCCATCTCAGGAAGCTGCATTCCAAGGGGTGAGAGATGACCTGGATGAACAACAGCCAGTTCCACAAAATCCGAGGCTCTGTCAAGGCATTTCGTCATCTGCCTTATGGTCTCATTCCAGATAGGGTGGTTGAGGCTTGCAAGATTGAGGTCTGAGAAGGGAAGATGCAACGTCAGGACAAGGTTCGTGGTCTCGATAATGTTCTGTATCTGAAATAATGTGGAGTCATTTAACTGCTGTTTCCCTTCGCTTACTACCTCCCAGCCTGTAAAACCAAGGTCTTCGAGGTCGTAAGCCCAGTCAAAGGGGTTGTTCACAAGAGCAAGAGATGAGAAACTGACTTCCATAGGAGGCTTATTTGCTTTTCTAATATAAGGATTATTTGCAAATCTTTAATAGAACATCCAACGATTTAAAAGCCCTATGAGACTCGTGATGAAATTCGGCGGAACTTCAGTCGGTGACGGAAGCCGCATCAAGCACGTAGCTGAGCTTGCGAAAGAGTACAGAGACAGCGGTAACGAGGTCGTCCTTGTGACATCAGCCTTGAACGGTGTCACGGACGCGCTCCTGAAAAGTGCAAAGGAAGCCTCAGAGACCGGGAAAACCTCAACTATAAAAGAGTTCATCACCGACCTTACAAAACAGCACCATCAGGCTGCGCAAGATGCGATCACAGGTAAGAAGGCAAAAAAGATCGTGGAGGTCGTAACGGAAGAGCTTGACTCACGCCTTGAGGAGCTTGAGAAAGCTCTCATTGGTATATGCTACCTTGGCGAGCTTACGGTGCGGTCGATAGATTATATCTCATCCTATGGTGAGAGGCTTACTGCCCCTATCCTGTGCGGTTCGCTGAACTCGCTGGGTATTAAGTCCAGATCGTTCACAGGGGGTGATGCGGGCATTATCACCACTGATGATTACGGCAATGCAAGACCACTCGAAAAAAGCTATTCTCTTATAATAGAACGGATCGAACCCCTGTTGAAGGACAGCATTCCGGTCATAACGGGTTTTATCGGGGAAAACGAAGCGGGCATTATCACAACACTGGGGCGCGGCGGCTCTGATTTCTCAGCATCGATAATCGGCGCTGCGTTGAAGGCTGATGAGATATGGCTCTGGAAAGAGGTGCATGGAATACTTACCACTGATCCCATGATAGTCCCCGAAGCCCGCACCATACCTGTCATATCGTACATCGAAGCCATGGAACTTTCATATTTCGGCGCCAAGGTGCTTCATCCAAGGACCATTGAGCCTGCTATCAAGCACGGGATACCTGTACGTGTCAAGAACACCTTCGATCCCTCCTCCCCGGGTACCATCATTGTAAAAGACCTGAAGCAGAGCAAAGATATCGTGAAGGCAGTGACAGTTATCAGGAACGTTGCGCTCATTAACATCTCAGGAGCAGGGATGGTGGGGACTATTGGCGTTGCAGCGCGTGTTTTCACAACGCTTGCAAATGCGGGCGTCAATATCATTATGATAAGCCAGGGTTCTTCAGAAGCCAACATTTCACTTGTTGTAGACGGGAGCCATCTTGATAAGGCTGTGAAAGGGATCAGGGCTGAATTCAAGAACGGAATAATCAAGGATGTCACTCAGGACAGGAATATTTGCGTGGTCGCTGTGGTCGGGGCAGGGATGGCTAATACCCCCGGGGTGGCAGGGCGCGTCTTTGGAGCGCTTGGAAAAGCCCGCGTCAATGTTATCATTATAAGCCAGGGTTCATCACAGCATAATATCTCATTCGCTGTGAGCGGGGATGATGCAGCGAAGGCTGTGCAGGTGCTGCACAGGGAATTCGGGCTGGACGGAGAGAATTAGATCTGCATGATCGTTATTTCAAACCTCCCATTATTTTCAAAAGTGATCCTGATCATCGGTTTTACTATGGGGATAGTCTCTTTCGTGCTTGTTATGCGATACCCGATAATACTGATATTGATGAAACTGAGTCCCGAATACAGGGAATTTATAAAAAGGGCGCTTGAGCGCAGCACAGCGAAAAATAAATCATGAGAAAAACCTGCTTTCTCACAGGTACAGGGCGCTTTTGAAGTTTGCAGATTGGCTGAATGAAGGACAATACAAGGAAAAATATTTAAACTAAAGAAGATGCAGAGCGATTTATATCTCATATCTGTAAGAAAATGGCACCTGATTTCAAGTATTCGATCTATTCCATTCGTCATCGGTTAAGAGAAAAATCATGAAATAGGTAGAGTAAAAGAGAGGTCTTTCAACCTCCCGCCGAATAAGAAGGAGCGATTACTCGCTCCGACTCTTCTCAGAACCGTACGTGAAAGTTTCCCTTCATACGGCTCAAGCATTTTATAAC
>JAJRAP010000167.1 GCA_028679855.1 Candidatus Methanoperedens sp. | reverse complement strand
GCTGATTAGTTTTTTTTGCGCCTTCCTTTTTCAGTCGCCCAAAAATTGGTGAGGTCGTGCGTTGGTCTAAGAATAATATAATTCTTGAACGTAGAGCTTCAATTCTTTCCTTGGGGTCATTAGAGTCCCACTTAAGGTTGGAATAAAGTTCTATTAATAAATTAGTCGGCACCTTTACCTGTTGATAATTAATATCTATAAACAACTTAGCTTCTTTTGATGGTGATAAGTTCACGTAAGCAAGAACTGGGAAGGTTGTTTTATCATCCGATTTTAAAGCCCTTTTGCTATAGGCATAACCATATAATCTGTGCTGGCCGTCAATAATCCATGCGGTGGCATATTTTGGCGGAAGATGAAGCATCCCGAAAGGTTTATCCCCTTTCTTATCTCCGGGTTGAAATAATAGCTCTCTTGTGTCCTTAATATTCACTACTATGTTAGTAGGAAATTGACCACCATCGTCAATATACTTTGCAATATTCTTTAATCTTTTTGGTGAAAGCATTCTCTGATATGTAGACAAATCTTCTATGTCCCGACTTGCTTTATGACTTATATAAGCAATTTTTAGTAAATCCGAGGGTTTGATGAGGAAGGTAAAGTATTTATCTCCCCCCATTGTACCTCTGGTAGCTGGCACTTTTATATCATGCAAGCCGCTAATTTCTTCGTTAGAAAAAATGTGTGACAAAAATTGATATTTAGCTCCCTTCTTCAAGTGGTCGCTCAACCTACTATAATAATTTATCTCCTCATCTCTCAAGACAATGATTTTGGCAGCTTCTGCTTTCTTGAGATCTGCTTCAGGCCATTCAATATTTCTTGTTGCAATAAGCCAGCGAATCTTCAGTTTAGGCTCTGTACCATAATGCTTATTGATAGAGTTGGATATTTTCCCCTTCATACTTTCTATTTTTTCGATGAGATTAGCCATGCTTTTTCTCTTAGGAGTCTCAACTTGAGTGCACTCGGTTAGTATTGCGGTTTCACGATCTTTTGCAAAAACATCTATTTGTCTGCGAGGAACTTCATCGCCAGCATGAATAGTAAAATTTCTTCCATCGCTTAGTTCGTCAAAACCCATTTTTGCAGCAATGCACCACAGCTCATCCTCCAATTGCTCATCATAGGGCTTATCTTTTTCTAAACGATAAGATGTTGGTCTCCTCCTCTTGCTTTTTTGAATTCGCCAACCCTCAGCTTTTTCAAGTTCTGCCTTCTGGTCAAGAATTTCAGGTGTTCTACCAGAAATCGTTTTCTCGATGACTTTTTTCTTTCTCTTAGAAAAAATATTATGGATCTGCTTGTAGTCAGTGATGAGAGGATCAATAGGGTTCACTATATTTCCTCTAACAAGTTAGGCATGGCTTAATATAATACAAATATCCTTTAATATCAATGGGTAGATCAATGGGGTACTCTCACTTGATAAATAATTAGTATTTTGTATTATCGGTGACGATTAACTTATAATGTATCAAAAGAATGAACCTCAAAACCGTCAATTGATAATGCAACAGACTTACGAAATTGGCATAATATGTTCGGTAGTTCATGATTTCGTTGACCATATTCGTTACCCTCTGGCCACATACTATTTTAAGTATTTGACATACCACACGGTGTGTGGTATCTTATGAAGAAAGAAAAGAAAAGAGCATATATAAGTCTATATTTTGAAGATGGGCTTATCGGTAAACGCAAAAAAAGAGATTTTACCGTCGCATTTGATCCAAAGGAACTTTTATACACAAAATGCAAAAAACTGGGATCGACAAAAATCAAGGAGCTTATAGGAACAAATTCATATCAAGAGCTCGTTACTTATGCAAGAAAGGAAAATAGGTCATTGGGTAACTATGTTAAACATAAACTTCGGCATAAATTAACGGGAGCCTTATGAATAAGAAAATTCTTCTTGTAGAACCTGGCTATAAGACTAAATATCCTCCACTTGGTCTCATGAAGATATCTACTTACCATAGAAAGTTAAAAGGCAATGAAGTAGCCTTCGTCAAGGGTTGCAGTTTAAAAGTACGAGATGAATACTGGGACAGAGTCTACATTTCAACTTTATTTACTTATACCTGGCATGAGACAGTTAAAACTATTAACTACTATGTTGATACCTTATTTAATTTCTCCAAGAAAATATATGTGGGTGGAATTCTTGCGACCCTGATGCCTGAAGACTTGTTTAATGCTACGGGGATTCAACCAGTAGTTGGTCTCCTTAATGACTCACAGAAACTTGACCAAGATGACGATATTATTATTGATGAATTACCCCCCGACTATGAAATCCTTGATCAGGTTGATTTTAAGTATGATCACATAGACGCATATTTAGGCTATACGACGAGAGGATGCATAAGGGCTTGTGACTTCTGTGCTGTGAATAGATTAGAGCCAGATTATGTTCATTATATCGACATAAAGAAACTCATCAAAGAAGTAACCGACATGTATGGCGAAAAGCAGAATCTCTTATTGATGGATAATAATGTATTGGCATCAAGATATTTCGACAAGATAATTGACGACATAAAGGCAGCAGGATTTGTGAAAGGTTCAACATTCGGAAAGACAAAACGTAAAAGGATTGTTGACTTTAACCAGGGACTTGACGGGCGGTTGCTAACTGAAGACAAAATGCGAAGACTTGCTGAAATTCCTTTGGAGCCAATGAGGATAGC
>JAJRAP010000166.1 GCA_028679855.1 Candidatus Methanoperedens sp. | reverse complement strand
TTTTATACAACAGTTCAATTATGCACGGCTTATTTTATATAGGTAATATACATGGAACCATAATCATGCCGCCAAATCCGAACGAAGTAATAAGGCAGTGCATTGGGGTACTTGACCGTATCATTAACGATGATTCTGTTCCGAGGAACATAAGACGCAATGCTGAAAGTATGAAAAATACGCTTTCCAATGAAAAAGACCCTCCTTCGACAAGAGCTGCAATGGTTGTTTCCAGGCTTGATGATATTGGAAATGATCCCAACGTTCCGCTTCATACAAGAACACTTATCTGGGGCCTGTCCAGTCAACTGGAGACAATCCCCGTAGATAGATAGTTTCATAATCATCGGCACACGTTGCACGAACCTACCCCTTCATTTCTTCTGGAGATTACGTATTGTTTTCTGAAAAATTATAGATTTTTTATTGACTTGTTTGATAACACTAATTTTTATATTAATTCAAAACAGAAACTTTTATATACGGTAAAGTCTAAAGCAGAACACATTGGTTTAAAGGATTAAATCTATCATCAATCATCAATTGGTTTTTTTTCGGATTCCACATGAAATGAAGGGGTAGGTCTTTGTGTGTTTCGTTCGAGTGGAAACCGGGGGGTTATATGTAAAATTCCGGGTTTATTCTCCATGCACATAAAAAATATCAAGAAAAAAACAACGATGAGGAAACCTTATACTTTCACAAAATCAGTCAGGATCCATGGTCTTTCCATCGGAAATAAAGGGGTCGTCACCAAAACTCTTAATGCCTATCCTTCCATTGCAGGATGTGTTAAGGAGGGTCGAAGTTTTGGATAACGGAACGATAACGATAAAGGGAATCTTTGAAGATATGCTTACTATAGTAAATATCTTCGAGAACCGGGAAGTTCTTCGGTCGACATATACGCCGGATTATCTCCCACACAGAAGCGATCAGGTAAAGGCACTGGCAACAGTGTTAGTACCTGCACTGCGCGGGGAAACTCCATCGAATGTGTTGATATATGGAAAAACAGGTACCGGAAAAACAGCTGTTGCAAAACATGTAGGGAAGGAGCTTGAAAGGACTGGGGAATTATATGGTATACCGAGTGTGGTTATCTACATAAATTGCGAGGTGGTGGATACTCAGTACAGGCTTCTGGCATCCCTTGCCAGGCATTTTGATAAAGAGATCCCTATGACCGGTTGGCCAACCGATCAGGTTTACACTGAATTCAAAAACGTGCTGGACTCTGAAAGGCGCATTGCAATAATAATAATGGACGAGATTGACAAGCTTGTGGATAAAGGGGATGACGTATTATACAATCTCACAAGGATAAATTCAGACCTCAAAAAGGCGAAGGTCAGCCTTATAGGTATTACAAATGATTTGAAATTCACGGAATTCCTTGACCCCAGGGTAAAAAGTTCTCTCGGGGAAGAGGAGATCATCTTCCCCCCTTACGATGCAAACCAGCTCAGGGACATCTTGCAGGAAAGAGCTAAAACGGCTTTCAAACCCAACGTTCTTGAGGAAACCGTAATCCCACTCTGCGCTGCTTACGCTGCACAGGAACATGGAGACGCAAGAAGAGCTCTTGACCTCTTACGTGTTTCAGGGGAAATTTCGGAGCGCTCAAAATCAGCTAAAGTTCTTGAAATACATGTAAGGCAGGCGCAGGACAAAATAGAGACTGACAGGATCGTTGAAGTGGTAAAGACCCTTCCCACACAGTCGAAGCTCGTTCTGCTAAGCGCTGTCTTGCTAAATAACGTCGGTGACAGTAACATCACAACAGGTGAGGTATATAACATCTACAAGCAGACGTGCCGTATTATAGGGATCGACATACTTACGCAGCGGCGTGTGACAGACCTGATTTCAGAGCTAGATATGCTTGGCATTCTCAACGCCACAGTGGTAAGTAAAGGCAGGTACGGCAGGACAAAAGAAATTGCATTGAGCGTCCCGACCGAAAGCACAAGTAGAGTGCTTTTTGAGGACTACAGGTTAAAACAGCTTGAGGGGTTCAAACCCCCCAGCCAGACAAAACTGTATGCCTAACCTTTAAGGCATGCCAGATTGCCTCTGGGGATGAGCGATACGCAACCCAGAATCGGTACTCGGGAAAAGCGTGCCACCCCTATAATCCACTCTTTTTTCACTGGCTGCAGGCGGCTTATGTCTCCCTTCTGGTCGTAAGATGGATTGTTATCCCCCTTAGTGATATAACCAGCATGAGGAGCGGGCGGACCACCTTCCCACATGGGCTCGCCCTTTTCAACGTAGTCCATGGCACGGTGGATGATAGGCGTGGCCCCGTCCTGCCCCTTTGGCCTGTACAGTATAACGTCCCCGTAATCATCAAAAGATGTGTAACCGGACTGTTTTCCCTCCATATATGTTATGACCTCTTTTCGATCTGCGCCCTCGACGAAGATGATATCCCCAATCTGGATATGGGGTAACATGCTGCCGCTTTCAACCGCAACCATAGGCGTCCATAGCCCGAGCGCAATGCGGGACACTGAGACAAAAATAGCCACAACAGCTATCACAAAGAGAACATCCCGAAAGAGTCCTCCCCAGAAGCTATCACTGCGGTAGAATCGTTTCATTTTTTCAAGAAATTGCATCAGGGAATTCTAATGAATGAGGGGGTATAAAGGTTTTTGCTGAGGAAAAATCTTATCCCGTTTCAAATATATATGCTATTGTCATGGAGACTGGCAAGATTATACAGATTTTTGCAGAATCTGGGTTCATGGTTGACCCTGGTGCGCTGGATATCCTTAAGACCGGCAATTCGCCAGAACTGATACAGAGAGTACTGCGTTCCATCGATAGTTCAGTGCTTGTGGTCGAAGCCGAACATATAAGGAACGCACCATTTGCCACGCCTGAGAAAGCAGGAACTACCTCATTGAAAATACCTATCGTTGAGACGCCATCTATGTTCTCTTCAGGGAATAGCGGTCAAGGTGATAATACCCCTCAGCTTTTAACCGTGCCCTCTGTAACAGTCCTCAAGGATATATCTAACCAGTCCACCTGCATAGGGGAATACACTGATTTCGTGGGGTATTTCAAGGACCGTTACACTTTGCTCGGAGACCTGCTGCGAAAAAGAATAAGCGCAAGACCGGTGGAGAGCCTAAATAAAAGGAATATGGATACAAGGGAACCACTTTCCGTAATAGGTATGGTTTTGGATAAAAGGACCACTGCCAACGGACACAGGCTTATCGAGGTAGAAGACAGCACGGGCACCATTCCGGTTCTAGTCCATAAAGAAAAAGACAAGGAATTATTCGAACTGGCAGGCAGCCTCCTCATGGATGAAGTAATAGGAGTGACAGGAACACTTTCAGGGGACGGTTCTCTCATGTTCGCTAATAGTATAATCCGTCCTGATATCCCAAACACACAGAAAATCTCACTCGAAAGGGAGAATGCCAGAGGAAAAGCAGTATTTATTTCTGATATCCATGTTGGAAGCAAGACATTCCTGGAAGATGCATGGCTTCGGTTCGTGGATTGGCTCGGGGATGATATCGATTATCTCATTATTGCAGGCGACGTGGTTGATGGCATAGGGATATTTCCAGGTCAGGACAGAGAGCTTGCGATACTTGATATTTATCAACAGTATGCAAAGGCAGCCGAATACCTGAATGCAGTTCCAAAACACATCAAAATGATCATCTCACCCGGAAACCATGACGCTGTCAGGCAGGCAGAGCCCCAGCCGTGCTTTCCAGAGAGAATAACCCGCCTTTTCAGGAGCGATATTACGTTCGTAGGGAACCCTGCAATGGTTGACATCGGGAGCGTGAAGGTGCTTATTTACCACGGCAGGTCGATGGATGACATTATTGCAGGCACTCATGGTTTTTCCTACGGTGACCCGGCAAAACCCATGGCTTCGATGCTCAGGTTCAGGCACCTTTCACCAATATACGGAGGCAGGGTTTCCATCGCGCCTGAGAAAAAAGACCATTTCGTGATAGACCCAGTACCCGACATACTTCACTGCGGTCATGTTCACACAGTGGGTGTCTCCAGGTACAAGAACGTGCTCACAATAAACAGCGGCACATGGCAGAGCCAGACAGAGTTCCAGAAAAGGATGAATCTCCAGCCCATGCCCGCAAAAGCCACTGTTGTCGACCTTGCAAGTATGGAATACAGGATCAATTCCTTTGATTGATATGCTAAAGAACACCTATATCCACATTCCAAATATCGGCGCTACTACTGAGTTGAAGATCTGGAAATGCGGCATAAGAGGCTGGGAAGATTACCTGAAAAACCATAACATGATAAAGTTGCCAAGGACTAAAAACAGGATTCTGCTTTCAGGAGTTGAGGAATCCATCGAGCAACTGTCTTCCGGGAACCACATTTATTTTGCAAGGAGAATCCCAACAAACCTTCAATGGAGGGCGTACCGGCATTTCGAAGAAAAAACAGCATATGTGGATATTGAAACTACCGGACTTTCGTCGCAGTATGACCGAATAACCATGATAGGGATTTACAATGGGAAAGAGACCAGAACATATATCCGGGGGATAGATCTTGATGAAGCGCCTGCAGAGCTTGGAAAGTATCAACAGTTAATTACTTTTAACGGAGCGCGTTTTGATCTTCCTTTTATTGAGCGTGAGTTCCCGGGAACCATTAATCATATTCATGTCGATCTACTATATCCTCTTAAAAAAATAGGATACAGTGGTGGTCTTAAGAAGATCGAATCATTGCTCGGGATGAGAAGGAGCGATGAAACATCAGGGATAACAGGATTTGATGCAGTAAGGCTATGGAACAGATACGAACGAGGTAACAGCGAAGCGCTTGAAACGCTTATCAAATATAATACTGAAGATGTGGTGAATCTCGAAAAAATAATTCAGATGACGCATCCCAGGATGATCGAGTGCGAACTGAAAAGGATTGAAAAATAAGACTTTACATAGATGGTGATGGATGTGCAAAATAATTTTTCGTCTGAATATTCTCTTTCATGAGCTGGAAGGTTTGATACGACCCAGTCGTTTGACCATTTAGTGGGTCATAGCAGCATAGACCAAGGCTTCACTGGATTGCGTC
>JAJRAP010000165.1 GCA_028679855.1 Candidatus Methanoperedens sp. | reverse complement strand
CTGCGCTCACTCACAAAGATATATGCTGTTCCCGGTCTGCGCATCGGTTTTGCCGTGGCTTCAAGTGAATTTGCCGGCATATTGAATAACATCCGCATCCCCTGGAGTCTCAACTGTGCTGCCCTTGCGGTCGGGGAGCATCTTCTAAAAGGTCATAAAGGTTACATTGAGAGGTCGCTTGATCTGATAAGGAAAGAACGTCATTGGCTTTCTTCCTGCCTCGGCGCGATACGAGGTCTCAAACCTTATCCGAGCGATACGAATTTTATTCTTGTAGATATCTGTGATTTCTTTATCAGTTCCACCGAAATGACGGAAATGATGCTTAAGCAGGGAATCATTATCCGGGACTGCGCTTCATTCGGTCTCAAGGATCATATCCGTGTCGCTGTCAGGAAGAGGCAGGAGAACAGGAAGTTGATAAAGGCGCTTTCTAATGTGATATCTGAATGGGGCAAGCGGCTTGCAGAAAAACAAATAGGACAGGCGCTTGAAAAAGGCGTGGCTGCACGGAGCAGAGTGGATTGCGAATATTATCCCTGCCACTTTGAAGGGCAGGACTGCACCTTCTGCTTCTGCCCGTTCTACCCGTGCGAAGATACCAGGACAGGTGGGAAGTTAATACCTAAATCAACTGGCGGCACAGTGTGGAGCTGCATCGGTTGCAGGCTCATCCATGATGGAGAAATTGCGGAAAAAGTTCTTGTTGAATTAATGAAAAATAAGAAAATCAAAGATGTATGGGTGCGTGTGATGGAGCCATCTATATGATAGTACTGGATTTCTGGCTCCAGGTACTGTTCCTCGCCCTTTTGTTAGATATTATATTTGGTGAACCGCCCGCCTTTATGCATCCAGTAGTATGGATGGGGAACCTTATAAACTTTTTTGTCAGCCTGGCTACGAAGCGGCATAGGAAGCCTTACGGGCTGTTCATGGCTGCTTTTTGCGCAGGGACGGCATTGCTTGCTGGAATGGCGATAGCATCATTGGGAAACGGTCTGCCCGGCTTGATAATAGCTGCTTTTTTCCTGAAATCCACATTTTCGATACGCATGCTTATTGTGTCCGCGCTCGGGATAAGAAAAGACCTTGAGGGAGGAAATATCGAGAAAGTGAGAAGCGACCTCAAGACCTTCGTGGGAAGAGATACGTCAAAACTCAATGCGTCACAGTCAGCTTCAGCTGTCATCGAATCGCTTGCTGAAAGCTTTGTTGATGGCATCCTCGCGCCGCTGTTTTATTTTCTCCTGTTCGGTCTTCCGGGCGCGCTTGTTTACCGCATGATAAATACGCTTGATTCAATGGTGGGTTACAAAAATGAGCCATTTAAAGAGTTAGGTTATGCGTCAGCAAGGCTTGATGACATTGCGAACTGGGTGCCAGCACGGCTATCGCTGTTATTTATTTTTATGGCGTCAATTTTCTTCGGGAAGCTTCTGGGGGCTGTCAGGACTTGCATCCGGTACCATGGTAAGACCGCTTCTCCTAATTCCGGGTGGTCGATGTCTGCGGTATCGGGCGCGCTTGGAGTAAGGCTTGAAAAGGTGGGGTATCATGTGATGGGGGCTCAGTATGATGAGCCACAGCCGGTTCAGATCAAAAAGGCTGTAAATCTTATATGTATGTCATCGTTCTTCGTGATTGCAGGAATCTTTTTGATAGGGAAGGTGGCTATAATTGGCTATTGAAAAAAAAACGCAGATAAAGGCGCCCAGAGTCACGAGCCTCCAGAGTCGCGCCTCTGGAGGGCGCGTCCACGTATGCCAGTGCGCTGGCATGCGTGTGCACGCAATCGACTGGCGTGACAGTCGACGTGGACACGTCCTCCAGAGACGTGACTCTGGGCGCCATCATCTGCGGTTAAAAAATATACGAAATGACCTCTATTGTCAGTATTTACCTGCGCCCGTCTGCGGTTTAAATTCATTTAATAACGCTAGTCAGTTGTTAAATTCATTTTTCAGTGTTAATCTGTGGTAAAAAGAAGGTGAAATAATGAAACTCTCCAACATAAAAGGAAAAAAGAAAAAGAACCAGCCAGAGGAGGTCAATAATAGCCAGGCGAAGAGCATAATGAGCGTCCTTGAAGAAGCCGGTCTTTCAGAAGAAACGCTTGTATCAGCAGCCATGGAACTCTACGTCCCTCATCCTGGCGTGGAGAACAGGGATATAGCCGAAAAGGTTTTTAAAAGAGAACTGAAACTTGCTCTTTCCGACCCGAACCTGTGCATCCTGTTATACGCAGGCATTCTCCTTGAAAAAGAAGGTGAGAAAGGTGAACTGCCTGGCATTGGCAAGGAGACGTTCGATAAAGACCTGACCTACCTGATAGTGGATGAGGTTATCGGCATGAGCATAGCCAAATATATCAGCGGCGACAAAGGCATCTTTGAGTATGTAAGGTTCGATAAATTAAAACCCGGTATCCTTGCAAAGCTTGGACCTTTCATGGACGATGTAATTGCAGGGCTCATAGGTGGGGCATCAGCCAATATGTACTCAAGAGGAAAAGATGACGGCGATAAGGTGAAAAAGACCTTTCCCAGAAAGAGAAAAAGCGGGTTTGCGGGATGAGAGAACTCCTTTTTGCGCTGCGTTCAGGTTTTGGCTTTCTCACCACCATACCCGTGGGCATAAGCATGGAAGGCATCGAGAAGCTCATGAAGCACATCTATCTTTTTCCTGTCGTTGGAGCAATTATCGGGCTACTGCTTGCGGGAATAGGCTATGCCTCATCAGCGATATTTCCTCCTGTCATGACTTCCATAATCGTAATTATCTTCATTTACTATCTTACAGGGTTTAACCACATAGACGGGCTTGCAGACTTTGGAGACGGCGTAGCGGCACACGGCACGCGGGAAAAGAAGATCGCAGCTATGCGGGATACTGCTGTAGGAACCGGGGGAATGATCTTTTGCATTATAGCCATTCTGGGTGTATTCTCATCCCTTTTTTCTATCGCTGAAAAAAAAGAGATTCTTCCCTATCTGATTCCTTCTGCGCTGATCGCTGCCGAGACATGTGCAAAACAGACCATGGTCACAGTGGCAGCTTTCGGAAAGAAGCTGCATGAAGGCTTCGGGGCGATGACCGTGGATAACACGAAGATATACGATTTTGCGGCTGGTCTTGTTTTTACCGGGGTAATTTGTTATCTTGCTCTTGGATCAAATGGTATAGGAGCGCTTATAGTATCCCAGTCTGCAGGACTGCTTGTGCTAAATACAGCTAACCGACATTTTGGGGGCGTGAGCGGAGATATCGTAGGTGCATCCAATGAGATAGGTCGCCTGGCAACTCTTATGTTCATCGGGGGTTATGTATGGATGCAGTAGTGATGGCTGGAGGGATGGGAAAACGCCTGGGGATTGAGGAGAAACCTCTCACTTTGATCCAGGAAAGACCGATGATATCCTATGTACTTGAGGCGCTGCTTGGGTCAAAAAACATTGACCGCGTATTTGTCGCCACATCACCAAGGGTCAATAAAACGAACCTCTGGCTTATTGATTTTATAAAACAGCATAAGAATGTAAGGATGATAAAGACAAAGGGCGATGGGTTCGTGAACGATATGGCATCAGCAGTAGAAGAAGCAGGCATAACGGGGAGCGTGTTAATTACAATGGCAGACCTGCCTCTTATTACGCCTGCATTGATAGACAGGACAATAGAAAAATATATTGAGGTGAAAACTCCTGCTCTCTCAGTTCACATGAAGCTTGAGGTGTGCACCCTGCTTGGTCTTCGCCCTGATACTGTTTTCCATAAGAATGGCGGCTTCATCGTCCCGTGCGGGATAAACATACTGGATGTTGGGAGGATACGGGAAGAGCAGGAGGATTATAATCTTATCCTGGATGATGAAGAGCTTGCGCTTAATGTTAATACAGTGGATGACCTTGCTGTTTGTGAGAGGTATCTGAAAGGAAAAGATACTTGAACCCATATTTCGCACGCCTGATAAGATTAATTTACGTTTCTTCAGACAGGATTTACAGGATGGACAGGATAAATTTAATTAACAAATCCTGTTAATCCTGTCAAAAGGTACAGTCTATATATGCAGGCAGGTTGAAGGCATTCATGTCAATAAAAGTAGAAGATTTAAT
>JAJRAP010000164.1 GCA_028679855.1 Candidatus Methanoperedens sp. | reverse complement strand
TCATTTCCTTACGAAATTAATCATGGTAACACAAATATCCCTTTTTCAGTCTTCACTATCTTTATCTCATTTCCCGGCTCCACGCTCAGGAATTCCGGTCTCTTGACCGTTACGGTCTCATACGTATGAGGGTCAAGCACCTGTATAGTTCTTCCCTCGTCTGCGACCAGCACGGCAGGCACGGCATCATCCCTTCTGCTTAATTTCTTAACATCCATCAGGTCATTGAAGTTCTCCAAGAACCTTTTCCCTGTCTCAAGATCGATGCCGCTGACATGCTTCCCACACCCCTGAACCTCTATCACTGTGCCATCTACACTTATAATGTCCCCTCGCACGAATTCTGGAAGGCGAAGCGCATAGGTGATACGGTACAGGTCAACGCCATTCTTCTGTCCGATAAGCTTCGGGGACTCAGTGATTTTTCCCCCGAAAGTATCTATCACGGCTCTGCATATCTGCTTCCCGAGCTTTATCAGCCCGAGGTATATATCGATCCCTTCAGGCAGTTCTTCGGTCCTGGCAATAAAAGCAAGCTTGTCTCCCTTCTCTTGCGACCGGGCTGCAACCCCTTCAGCAATGGCAACGCATCTTTTGAGTTCCTCCTGCGTGGGGAGCCTTTTGTCAGCCCTTATCTGCACGATACCTTCAAAGTAGCCTCCCGAGATCCTGCTGCAAGTGTCACAGGTTTCCCAGCTTATCCTGACCTCTGTATCCATCACCGCGTCTATGGGCGCGCCTTTGATCTCTCCTTTTGCCTCAACATGCACCATGTACCTGGAATAATCAAGCTGTTTTGACGTCAGCGCCAATTCAACGCTGCTGGCGTCTCTGTTCAGTTCCAGGTTCTCCTTCACGAAGGAAATAACTGTATCTTCTTTCTTGCCCCCGAACTGCCACCTGCCTCTCCTGAACACAGAACCGCAGGTCGGGCATATCCTGCCATAAACTATTTGCGGGGACCCAAGAAGTTTTTTGTTCCCGATGAAGCACTGCATACATACGTTATCATAGAAAACGTCTGCATCGCTGCCGCATTTCGGGCAGAATGATTTAGGCATTGTTCAATAAACTCCGGGTTGCATCGCGCACGCTTTTTTCAGAATTATAGACTGGTTTCCATCCAAGCGATTTTATCCTGTTGATAGAAAGCATCATTCTTGGCACGTCGCCCTTCCACCCGCGGCTCCCTCCGGTATAATTGAATTCAACGTCCTTCAGGCACATTTCTTCAACTAATATTTCCCCGATCTCTGTCGCGTTTATTGTATCATCTGACCCGATATTGAATATGTTAACCATTTCGTCGCTGTTATTCATCGCAAAAAGGATCGCTTCGACACAATCATAAACGTGGAGATATGACTTGCGCTGCTTTCCATCACCCAGTATCTCAAGCGATGCCGGGTTATTCCTGAGCTTGTTCATGAAATCCACGATGATCCCGTGAGTGCTTCGCAGACCAACTATATTAGCGAACCTGAAAAGCCATGAGTTCATATCAAAAGTCGAACAGTAAGAGGTTATGAGCGCCTCGCAGGCAAGTTTCGATGCGCCGTATAGTGATATGGGGACAAGTGGTCCGTAATTCTCTGGCGTGGGTATGATCGTGGCTTCGCCGTAAACCGTGGATGTGGATGTAAAGAGGATGTTCTTTATTTTATTGATGCGCATCGCTTCAAGAAGATTGTATGTGGCGATTATGTTCTGCTCAAGATGGACTCTTGTATCCGAGAAACCAAGGCGGACGTCGGGATTGGCAGCGAGATGGAATACAGCATCTGCGTCTTTTACGTTTTTTTTCAGGTCATCCAAGTTCATAAGATCGAGCTTGATGAATTTGAAGTCCGGGTTTTCAATATGCTCTTTGAGGAATTCCATTTTACCTGAGCTGAGGTTGTCCAGGACTATTACTTCGTCACCGCGCAGGAGCAGCCTGTCAATTAAATGGCTTCCTATAAAACCCGCGCCGCCTGTGACAATGATTTTGTTTTTCATATTATGATAGTGATTTTGTATTTTTTATCCAATTCTCTGGCTGTCAATATTAATGCTTTGTATGTTTCTATACTTCTCTGCCTCTCTGATCAGGAAATTAGTATCGAGTACAGTCAAAGCTTAACTTTCTTCTTCCCAAGTGGGGCTGTTATCCGCAGTATAAGTTCTGAAAAGCTTTCATTTTCTTTTTTAAGCGCTGCCAGCGCTTCATAGACTTCTTATAACAATGTTCTGTGGCTTAAATAAAAAATGCAAAAGATTATGATTTCACGCATAGTGTAAGACATACGAACCAAGTTCGGATATGGATGGGTTGCATGGTAAAAACAAACGGAAATGGTGAGAAAGTAAAATCCATGGAAAGCTGGATCTGGGATGCAGCTTGCAGTATCAGGGGCGCGGCTGATGCAGCCAAGTTTAAAGATTATATTCTCCCTTTGATTTTTATAAAGCGATTATGCGATGTGTTTGACGATGAGATTGACCGCATTGCAGAGAAAGTAAAGAGCAGAACCAAAGCCCTGCAACTGGTGGAACGAGATAAATCCATCGTGCGTTTTTACATACCCATTAAACCCAAAGACCCCGAAAAGGAAAGAACATGGGATGTGGTTAGAAAACTGTCTGATAAAATTGGGCAGCAGCTTACCGATATTCTTCGTGACGTAGCCAAGGAAAATAAAGACCTGCAAGGAATCATCGACCGTGTTGACTTTAATGCCACCACACACGGTCAGCGTGATATTGATGACGACCGATTGAGCAAACTGATTGAAAAGGTTTCCGAAAAGCGATTGGGATTGAAAGATGTGGAGCCAGATATAATCGGGCGCAGTTATGAATACCTGATACGCAAATTTGCTGAAGGAAGCGGACAAAGCGCCGGAGAGTTCTACACACCTACCGAAGTGGGTTTCATCATAGCAAAGATCATGGATTCCGAGCCTGGCATGGAAATCTACGACCCCTGTTGCGGCAGCGGCGGTTTGCTTATTAAATGCGAGCTGGTGATGGAAGAAAAAATGGCGCTGCGCTGTAAAGAGAAGTATGCGCCGCTTCAATTGCATGGACAGGAGTTTATTGCTTCAACCTGGGCAATGAGCAAAATGAACATGGTGATACATGACATGGAAGGGAAAATTGAAATTGGCGATACGATGAGAAATCCTGTTTTTAAAGAAGGCGGCAAACTGAAAAAGTTTGACCGAGTGGTAGCCAATCCCATGTGGAACCAGGACAAAGACAGCTTACCTTATGTCAATGACGATTTTTTTATCAATGATGAAATGGAGCGCTTCCCGGCAGGTCCCTGCGGGGGCAAGGTTGACTGGGGCTGGATACAGCATATTTACAGCAGCCTGAATGATACAGGAAGAGGAGGCGTTGTACTGGATACCGGAGCCGCCAGCAGGGGCAGCGGCAATCAGGGGAGCAATAAAGAAAAGGAGTGCCGCAAATGGTTTGTTGAAAAAGACCTGATCGAGGGTGTGATTTACCTGCCTGAAAATCTTTTTTACAATACCTCTGCGCCAGGGATTATCATTTTCCTGAACAAAGCCAAGCGGCATAAGGATAAAATTTTCTTGCTGCATGCGGGTAAGGAGTTTGAAAAGGGAGACCCTAAGAATTATATCACAAAAGACGGAATAGAGCGCATTTCTGAGACGTTTAAAGCCTTTAAGGAACTGGAAAAATTTTCACGGCTGGTGGGTAAAGATGAGATCATTAAGAATGATTACAATATTTCGCCCAGCCGCTATATACAGGTTAATGATGCCTATACATATCGTCCGATTGAGGAGATTGTGGAAGAATTGCGCGAAGAGGAAAGCGAGTATGCTGCTATTGATGTGGAAGTGAAGACTATTCTTACAAAATTGGGGTTCAAATATGGATGAGATAGAATCTGAAGAAATCGAACCGCGGATGAACATGGATAAGAAACATCCACAAAATAGAACACGGATTCCACGGATTGCGCGGATTTTCACGGATACTTTTATCCGCGGTCATCCGCGCAATCCGCGTTCTATTAGGTTTGCCCTGGAAGGTAAGAATAGCTATCAGTGGCCTATTTCTTTATTAACATAGTAAAAGAATTTGAAGGGCAAGTTAATGAAAATCTTATGATGCAATAATGGTGCAAAAATGATGCAAAAAAGGAGTTCTATAATATTTTGCGGACGAAACGGACGAATACCGGACGAATAGCGAACGAATAAAAAAGAGATAAATTGGAAACGAATATGTTTATGTATGGAACAAGAATGTTTTATAAACTTGCAATAGAGGACTTCACCATATTGTTTGGGGAGACATCAAAGCAGGGAAACAAAGCAAAGGTGATTTTTCAGACAGGATTAACAGGATCGACAGGATTTGTTTCATTTTTTGATCAAGTTTACTTATCAATAATAAAGGACACGCATATTAACGCAAATCCAGTGCAACAAATCTGCGTTTATCTGCGTTCATCTGCGGTTAATATTTTATTGATTACTATACAATTGATTCTGAGCCTAAACCAGTGTAACAAACATCATTACCCAAAGCCATTGAAAAGGGGGTATTATGGAAGGTTATAATAAAACGGAAATTGGTA
>JAJRAP010000163.1 GCA_028679855.1 Candidatus Methanoperedens sp. | reverse complement strand
GCAACAGGTTAATCTACGGGAACGGATCCCAAACGCCATGTTTGTTACCCTCTCGACCTACTTTTATGTAGGTGTAAGAATGCTTATTTATTCTCACAAGAGGTGTTGTATATACGAACGCAGATATGATCAATAGTGCCTCAACCCCTGGCGATTCTTTCGGCAGCATCCCGCGCGATTTTTTAATCTCCTCGACCATATCCTCAGGTCCAAGATATCCAATATGCCTTGAAACTTCCCTACCCTCTGCATCCAGGAATACGACCGTGGGATAATAAGCGATACCGTACGTGCTTTCGATATCTATCCGTTTCTGAGTATCCACCTTGATCGCAACAAAATCCGCAAGTTCCGAGATGACGCCCGGATCAGGATATGTCCCCTCTTCCATCGCGATACACGGTGAACACCAATCTGCATAAGCTGCAGTGGTGGCTGAAAGCAAGAGCAATACTGCGATATATCCAGTTTTCATTTTTCCTGATCCTCAAGATACAGGTACTCCTGCGCATATCCGCAGTACTTCCCAAAGTATCTACGGGCAGAATCAGCTATAGCATCCCGCTTCTTGCTCTTTTTTACATCTTTGAGATTTTCAGAATAATATCTTTCCATTATCTGTTCGATATGCGTATCGACAGGGAACGACTCAAGCTTCCCGAAAGCAAAAAGCAGCACGCAGTCCGCGATCTTGTTCCCGACGCCTCTTATTTTCACAAGTTCCTCGCGTCCTTCTTCATAAGACAGGTCTTTTATCCCGTACAGGTCAAATTCCCCGTCCGCTATCATGGCTGCGGCGCTTCGGACATTTGGCGCCCGGAAACCCAACCTGCATGAAGCCATGTCGCAGAGTTCTGCCTGCGAAAGCGCCTCCGGGGTTGGAAAGGAGTAATATCCATTTTCGATCCTGTTCCCGAAGCATTCGCACATCAGCCTTATGGAATTTTTGATGTTCCTTATTGTATTGTTGCTTGAGCAGATATATGATGCAAGGCATTCCCAGGGATCCTGCCGGATGAGACGCAAGCCACGGTATTTCCTGATAAGAGATGTTATCAGTTCATCCCTGCCGATCTCAGAGTATATCTTTTCAAGGTCGTCTTCCAGCCTGAAGTAATCCTGAATGGATTTTTTGTCAAGGGTTGATTCAATTATTAGTTCGCTGCCTTCCTGTGTTGCCCTTATGACTGCTCCGTTGACCACTCCTGTCCATTGCTCCTTTTTATCCCAGCGGAAGACCTGACCGCAAGATAGGGTGAGGTCGATGTTGAAGTCAGGGGCTTGGATGCGGTACATACTGATGGAGTCATAGTTATATCTGGATTGCATTATCAAGAGTGTATTGTTGAGATGGAATCCATATCGGTTCAACGCTCCAGTCGGGATATCTTGAATTTGCCCAGCTTTCTTCAAGCGGTATAACTGCATTGCCGATTTTTCCCTCTGCAACAAGACAAGCTTTCAATAATTTCTCTACAGCCTGCTGTGCATGATAGACTGCAAGGTTATATTTGCTACTGTCAATAAGTATGGGAACGACCTCATAATCATTATTTCCTTCGATAAGCATGGCTTTTGCGATATCCAGCGGTTTTGTCATGCTTCTACAACTTCCCAGTAATCAGGATGTTTCACAACTTTATCTGAAATAATACCAGAGTCCATGATATTAAGTAGCAGTGGATTGAGGTTATCCAAAGCCATCTTTAACTCGTCAATTGTTGCTGTTTTTGGAGAGACCTGACCTATTGTTCGATAGAGCCTTTTCCTGAGTTCTATTTCAAGGTCTCGCCGGTCTGTCCAGATTGTGAATTTCCGGTTCAGGATTATAAGGATGTCAATGTCGGAATATGGTCGAGATGTGCCTTTTGCGTATGAGCCAAACAAGATTACGCTGCATAGATCATCAAGAAATATATCTTTTAGTTCCGATATTATTTTCTCCGAAAGGTCATGAGTAAACATTTGTTACCTCTATGTGAAAACTTGATATCATTCTTGAATCATCTAAAATTTTGTTATCTAACGAATTTGTTATGTTGTTCTTAACAGATAAAAGCTACCCCGCCTTCTTCAATATCCCCCGTGCCGCAATAACCCCTGTCGCCGCAGCATTCACGATATCCCTCGAAAGCCCCGCGCCGTCCCCGGCTGCGAACAGGTTCTTCACCGAACTCTCCATATTCCTGTCCACCAGTACCTGCATTGAATAGAACTTCACCTCTGGCGCGTAAAGGAGCGTGGAATCAGATGCAACACCCGGTATTATCTCGTTCAGCACCTCAAGCCCTTCCCTGATATCAGTAACTATGCGGTGAGGCAGAGCCATTGAAATATCCCCCGGAGTCACGTCCTTCAGGGTATTGACCACAGTATTCTTCATGAGCCTTGCTTCAGTACTGCGCCTTCCTCTTCGCAGGTCACCCATCCTCTGAAGCACAGGCTTCCCGCCGCCGATCGTTGTGGCAAGTTTAGCGATGCTTCGCCCGTAACGGACTGTATTCTCAATAGGCTCTGTGAGTTCCACTCTCACCAGGAACGCGAAATTCGTGTTCTCTGATTCCTGATTTCTCATGGAATGCCCATTGGTTGCTATGAATCCTTCGTACTCTTCCTTGACAACAAATCCATGCTCATTTGTGCAGAACGTCCTGACAAAATCATCGTATGTCTTTGTCTGGATGTGGAACTTAGGGTCCCGGTTTATCTTTGTTATCGGGTCCATGATGATCGCAGGTACCTCAACCCTTACCCCAACGTCAATGGGTGCGTATTTCGCCCCTATCTTATGTTTCTT
>JAJRAP010000162.1 GCA_028679855.1 Candidatus Methanoperedens sp. | reverse complement strand
TCCAGGACATTTACATACAGTGCTTCACCGCGCTTCTTGAAAAAGACGCCTTCAGCTTTGCGTTCCATAATAGCGATTACGATGAGTTCTGCGAGTTCATGGGCAAAGAGATCGATTACGCCTGGCAGATAGTTGAACCATTCTATGAGCTGTTGATGGATTGCAGGCAGATAGGAGACCATATTATGTGTCTGCCGTCATGCAATCTTGAGATGAACAAATATCTTGTGAACACAGTAAAAAACCTTCCCAGCATCACGATAGATGTAGATTTCTCAAAGCACTGGGGCGGAAAGAAAAAAGCCTGCGTGATGTACCTGGACATCGACTGCACCATACACGTATGATTACAAACATTTTTAACAGGCAAAAATAATATTAAGGTCGATGGTTCGAGTCCTTGCAACCGGTACATTTGATATACTGCATCCAGGTCACTTGCGCTATCTTTCCGAAGCCAGGGCGCTTGGCGATGAACTCTATGTAATAGTGGCTCGCGATTCGATGATCAAGCACAAGCCAAAGCCCAACGTGCCGGAAGCCCAGAGGCTGGCAATGGTGAAGGGACTGCGCATTGTGGATAAGGCGATGCTGGGAAGCGAAAAAGATATGTTTGAGCCTCTGCATGAGATAAAACCCGATATTATAGCCCTTGGAAAGAACCAGTTTTTCAATGAAAAAGAACTTCAAGTAAAGTTAAATGCCAGTGGGATAAATGCAAAGGTCATAAGGATACAGTCTTTTGAGCAATGCGAACTGTGCAGCAGCGCGTCGATAATAAAAAGGGTGCTGGAAAGGAATGGGAAATCATAAAACCGCTTCCATCCGTCTCAGTGCTTCCTTGATGCGTTCCTGCGAAGCAGCATAGGATATCCTTATGAAATCATTACCTGCCTCGCCGAAAGCAAACCCCGGTGTGGTCGCAACAAAGGCTTTGTTCAGCAGCAGTTCAGCTACTTTCTCCCCGCTTCCGTACTCGCTTACATCGGCAAACGCATAGAACGCCCCCTCAGGCATGGCGCATCTTATACCGAGTTTGTTCAATCCCCTTACAAGAAGGTTCCTTCGTGCCCTGAATTCGCGCACCATATCAGTCACGCAGGTCTGGTCGCCCTGCAGTGCAGCTATGCCTGCATACTGGACAAAAGAAGTTGCCTGACTCACGGAATGAGAATGAAGTTTGAGCATCTGGTCATATATTTCCTTTGCTGCGCTCACGTATCCCAGCCTCCAACCTGTCATCGCGTACGCCTTTGAAAAACCGTTAACTGTGATGGTCAGGTCCTGCATCCCATCCATCGAGCCGATGCTTATGTGTTCCTTATCATAGATTATCTTCTCGTATATCTCATCTGATAAGACCAGGATATTCTTATCAACAGCGATATCTGCGATCTCTTTTAAGGTCTCCCTGCCGTAAACTCCGCCTGTGGGATTGCACGGGCTGTTCACCACGATAATTTTTGTCTTTTTTGTAATGTATTCAGCAAGGTTCACGGGTTTAAAGCTTTTATCTGGATCTGAAGGGACCCACACTGTTTTTGCACCTGTGAGCATCACGCAGGGGTCGTATGATACCCAGGCAGGGTCGAACAGTATGGCCTCATCTCCTTCCTGCAGCACGGAAAGCATGACCTCGAATATAGCCTGCTTTGCCCCTGGAGTAACAATTATATTGCCGGCATTTGCCTCTATATTATTATCGATTTTCAACTTCTGCGCTATCGCCTTTCGAAGTTCAGGGATACCCGGGGATGGAGTGTAGTGTGTCTCACTGCGCGCAAGGGAGGCTTTTGCCGCTTCGATGATATGCCCGGGGGTATTAAAATCCGGCTCGCCGAGGCTGAAACTTATAATATCTTTACCCTGGCTTTTCAATTCGCTGGCAAGGTTTGATATCCGCAGCGTTGCGGATTCAGTGATCTTTTGAAGCCTTTTTGCTGTCATAAACTATAGCTCACACACTCTTTTCTGATATTTAAGCCATTCTGACAAGGCTATTCTTTTAGCATTTTGATCATTTTTACAGCAGCTTCGACCGCGCGCTTTGCATACTCCACGCGTTCATGGGCGTCAAGCCTGCTCATGCCGGGACCTGAAATACCCAGCGTTATGGGCTTCCCATACTCAAGGGCAAGATCGGCAATTTTGCGCGATGCATGCTGTATCACTATCTCATCATGTTTTGTCGAACCCTGTATAACGCAGCCGATCGTCACAACAGCATCTATACCCTTGTCCTGCGCAAGTTTTTTTACCGCCAGGGGCATATCAAAAACACCAGGCACATATAATACTTTATCAACCGAAGCACCCAGGAAAGCAGCATGTTCTTTTCCGAGTATCTCCATCTGGCTTGTCAAATCACGGTTGAATTCCGAAACAACGAATCCTAGTTTTATTGTCATGTTATTTTCCAAGCACTATTTCAATAATGGAAACGTTCGATGCTCTGTTTTCCGAGACCATTTTTTCCGTGCCTATAGTGATGCCGTTTATCTTTGCGTCTGTTAAAAATCTGTTCCGTGAGACTTCAACAGCATCAACCGCCCTTGATATAGCTTTTCCTCTTGCCTTGATGATCACTTCACTTGCGCCGTTGTTGAATTCCTTGACTACAGCAAGAACATAGTTCATTACTGGTTTATTCCCGACATAGACTACGTTATTGTTCGTCATACTGCCACCTCTTTTTATAGATGGATTATAATGCCGCTACTTAAACTTAACGAAATAACTGAAATAACCTTAATGAAGGAAATGCCTCATCCCTGTAAACACAAGCGAAACCCCGAGCTTGTCCGCAGTTGCGATCACTTCTTTATCCCGTATGGAACCGCCCGGCGATACAATGTACCTGATATGACTCTCTGCCGAGTACACGATGCTATCGTCAAACGGAAAGAAAGCATCGCTTGCCATGACGCATTCGCTCATGATGTTCCTGATGAATTCGTCCTCGCTGACACCGGGTTTCTCCTGTTCGTACAGCAACTTCAGGTTATCCAAAGCTTTTGTGGCTGCAAGTTTTCGGATAGCGTCCACGCGGTTGGGCTGACCTGCCCCGATAGCAAGTATCTGGAAAAAGCCTTTTTCATATTCCCTGGCTATTACCACGGCATTTGACTTGGTATGCTTGCACGCAGCGAGAGCGAACTGGGCAAGTTTACGTTTTTCTTCAGGGAACGCAGCCTGTGTGACAACGTCCCATTTTTCATACAATCCCCTATTCTTCGACTGAAAAAGCAAACCACCAGAAATGTAATGGTATGTATTCGGAAGAGGTTCTTCTTTATCCAGTGCAAGCTCGAGGATGCGAATGTCCTTGCTCTTGTTTTTCAGGAACAAAAGCGCATCTTCATCAAATCCGGGTGCTATTATCAGTTCCACGAACCTGCCCTTAAGGAATTCCACGGTCTCAAGGTCAGGTTTTCTGGTCAGGCATATAATGCTGCCGAACGATGATACCGGGTCTCCGTCCCATGCGCGTGAAAGCGCATCGATCAGCGTTTTCCCGGTCGCGAAGCCGCAGGGGTTCGTGTGCTTAACTACGGCTGCAGCATTCTCATCCCTGTACTCAAGTATAACGTTCAACGCGCTTTCTGCATCAACATAGTTGTTATACGATAGTGCTTTTCCGTGTAGCTGTTTTGCGTTCGCTATTGATGGTTCGGTCACGTCAGGCTCTTTATAGAATTTTGCGGTCTGATGCCAGTTCTCTCCGTACCTGAGTGTTCTACCTTCAACGAACAAGAGACGCAGGATATCTTCATTTGCAAGCCTGTCGCTAAGGTATGTGTCAATGGCGCAGTCGTAATCCGCTATCCTCCTGAAAGCTTTGACAGCAAGGCGCTCTTTTGTCTTAAGATCAATGGCTCCTTTTTCAAGTTCCCTTATTGCCAGGGGATAGTCCATCGGGTCTGTTATAACAGCAACATGGCGATAGTTCTTTGCTGCCGCCCTGATTAGAGTTGGTCCACCGATGTCGATGTTCTCAATAGCATCATCAAGCGTCGCATTTATATCTGCGATCGTTCTTTCAAATGGATACAGGTTAACTGCAACGATATCAATATACTCAATA
>JAJRAP010000161.1 GCA_028679855.1 Candidatus Methanoperedens sp. | reverse complement strand
GAATACATCAGGATATATTTTACATTTTTAAATAATAAGTTTATTAAGTTCAACAGAATTTAGTCAAATACTGAAAATTTACTGAAAAAATTCAGGATTATATCTTTAAACTGAGGTTAAATATTATAAGGACAGAATAGACAGCAATTATAGTTTTGGTTATAAGGACAATATTCGACCATTGTTAATTATGCTGGTAGGTTTAAGAAAATTTGAAACTATCGAAAATAAATTAAATAAAAATGGCGACATTGACAGATTAAAAGCTTCTCTTGGCAGTTTCAAAAAGAAAAGAGATGAAGCTGCTCATTCACATATAAACAATGTAATTAGAAATTTCGATGCACCATCAAAGATACTTTCGGATTGGAAGATTGTTTATGATATTCTAAAGAAAATGGAGAAGGAAATAAAAGAATCACGTTAGTATTCATGATCAATGTATGAACGTAACTACAATATATCCTAAAACTTATCACCCCAATTTTCCCCTATATTAATCCCCTTTCAGTATAAAATCAACCAATGCCCCCGCTATCCCCACAAATCATCCCTCCCCAACCTTCCCCTTCCTCAGCCTCTCCACTTCCCCTCCTCCCGGTATCCTCAACACAAAACATCCATGGCAGGGCTTGACATAAGGCAGGATAACATCACCTGCATCAACAGCAAGAGGAATAGGCGGCAGCCCTACCAGATAATTATCAAATATCTTAAAACCTGGAGGCATATAATAAACCTCCTTAAAATTCTTCTTTATAAAATCCGCGCACTCCTTAAAACCGCTGTTGGGCAGCAGTATCTCATAATTCATTTCGTCAATGCAGCCCATGACTTCACCCCGTCTATCTGCGCCCGGAGAGGCGTTGGATTATGCACAGCTTTTGCTGCGATGATGATCGAACCCGCGCTCGATTCAATGAGCGGCTCAATATCTTTCCCGAAGATCACAGCCACGGTCTTTGCCTTCGAGAGCGATCTGACTGTTGCAAGATACGTTATCCCGCTGTCGCTGTGAATGAACACGAAACAAAGGTCAAAATCCATTTCCTTCTCAGCAAGAGCGCCTATGCACCTGTCAAGGTCCATCACCTTTTTGATATAGTGCTTTTCAGGGTCTGAATTCAATAGAAGGCTGATCGCAGCCTTATTTCCTGCCGAAGTGACCTCGAAGCCTTCGTTGTTCAATTTATTTGCAATATACAGTGCCACCGCGGTCTGTACAGGCAGTTCAGGGCATCCCATCATAAGAAGCGCTTTCATATTATACTCCATTCGTCATCGGTTAAGAGAAAAACCATGAAATAGAACACGGATGGCACGGATGACACAGATGCACACGGATCCGTGAAAATCCGTCTGATCCGTGTCATCCGTGTTCTCGTTTCAAACCAAACCTGAAAAACACAATAAATTAATAAGTCCCTTTTTCGTTGTATATATCCTAATATATTCATATGTGTCACTGAATTTTAAAGTTGTGCCTTCTCCTTTGATCTTCTATAATATTCTATGCGCTGGTTCAGGACGCATCTGCCACCGCGTATGCCGCCGATGGGATTTTTCACAACACCCATTGAGTTCATGCACCGCGCCATAACAGCAGCGCCGCGAGCAAGCCCGTCGTCCACGAAAACCACATGGTCACGGGGAGAATCATAAAGCCCGAGTTTTTTGATTGCCTTTAATATAAGGTATGGTTTACAACCTGTGATAGCTGCCCTGCCTGTTAGACCTATGGATGTTTTTTCAGTAATAAGCTGGTTATCTTTTGCAAGCTTAACCATCCGTTCGACTATCATGGCAGAAACAAGATCAAGTGTAGCGAACATAGTCTTCAGACCGTGTTTGGAATATATCTCTGCGCCAATATTAGTTAGCTCAGGCATAAGGCTTCCGTTCGTGCCAACATCGCACCCCAGGAGCGCAACGCCTATATCCCTTGCAGCAGTCGGGTCAACGGGCACGCTCCCGTATCTGTCCCTGTTCTCTGGAACAAGCTCGATAGATATCCTTTCATGGATCTCCTTTGCGTATTTTTCGATCGTACCCCCTTTTGTCAGCCATATCAAGCGCTCTTTATTATTATGGAACAGGTCAAGCGCTGCACCGTATCTTCTGTCCACAAGCCCGGTGCCTTTTATCACAGCATCGGGAATAGCTCCTGCAAAGCCGCACATGTTGGCGACGGTCCTTGCATATGGAATATCCCCATTCGTGATGCGTCCCTTGAGCGTGGTTCCAAAATCCATGGAAAACACAGGGTTCCTATAGTCGACCCCTGCCCATTTTGCGCCTTCCTTGATGCCAGCGGTCGAGAGTTCGCCCTCCATCTCGTTCGCCACTATCTCAACACCTGTTGAACCCACGGGAGGAAGCACACCGCCCACAGCGCCGTTAAATACGATCTTATCTATAAGAGTATGATCCCTGAACTTTAATGGCACATTATCGATTGACATGGCAGGAACCATCTTTTTCGGCGGAATTCCAGCAAAAAGACAGCCGTCAGCAAGCGCTTTTATGAATTCACCAACTTCATGAGGAGAAGAGAATCCAGCCACGACCCCGGTGGATCTAACTGCAAAATCAAGGTCTGAAGTTATATCAAGGTTAACAGCCTCATGAGCTTCAATGAGCGTGTCACGGACAAGCTCAGCTATTGATTCCCTTGTCAGCGATACACCGCTCAGCGTCGAGCCAAATATCCTCTCGCTTGGTTTTGGCTTCCTCACATCCCTTGTCATCTTTACGGTCTTGTTCAAAAGCCGTGTCCGCCCGTCCTTCATGTTCGTTGCTGTCAGGATGCACTTGGTCGTGGTATTTCCCACCTCCACTGACGCCACGATAAAGAACTGTATTACTTCGCCCATCCTTGGGTCCCCTTTTAGTTCGGCAGGGCGGATGATCTGGCTTTCCGCAATTCTTGGTTTTGTGCCGAACAGGCACCCAAGGATTAAATTAACAGGATTTGTCATAGTTTATTCAACTTCCATTGTATGCGGCGCAGAACGCCTCTCAGGGTCTGTACTTCGCGCCCTGTCAGTTCAGCCCGTCCAAGTATCCGGCGCAGCATAAGCTTTGTCTTGTCTTCCTTGTGCTCCTTGTATTCAATATCATCCAGTACTTCATCAATGTGTTCGTATAATAGATCTATGTCAAAATGGTCAGCAAGATATGTATTTCCTCCTCTGATATCGCTCAGTTCATACAGCACAATTGAGACCGCATGCGAGAGGTTCATGCTTGGATATTCAGGGCTTGTCGGGATATTCACGATCAAGTCGCACATCTCAAGCTCTTCGTTCTGCAGCCCGTGATCCTCTCTCCCGAAAACAAGCGAGATAACTCCGCCTCTGCCAGTGAGTTTTTCCTTGAGCTTTCTGGGAGACAGGGCAGGCAGTCTCATGTGTTTGTTATCTGTCTTACCCGGATTTCCGGTCATTCCAACAACTATATTTGAATCCCTGACCGCATCGAAAAGTGAGAATTCGATCTTTGCGTTCTCTATTATATCATATGCGTGGACAGCCATAACCTTCGCTTTTATGTCGATATCGCATGGCGAAACAAGCACAAGTTCACAAAAACCAAAGTTCTTCATAACGCGGGCGACTGACCCCACATTGCCGCTGTATAATGGTTCAACGAGGATGACGCGGAAGGAAAGTTGTGCCATAGTTTGTCTTAAACCTTTAGAATTATAAGTATGGTTTTGAGTTTGAATTGCATTATGAACTCTTTAATGTTTTTCCTCTATGTTTTTATTTAAAGAAAACGTATAATCACTCATGCACACCAAAACTGAAGGGAGCTTCAGTCGGGAGCCTGTGGTCATAAAAACTGAAGCTCTCACCCGGAAATACGGCAAAATTTCTGCCGTTGACAGCATGAACCTTGAAGTCAAAGAGGGTGAGATATTCGGTCTCCTGGGTCCCAACGGAGCCGGAAAAACCACCCTTATCTCAATGCTTTGCACCATCCTGAAACCAACATCAGGGAGAGCCTGGGTGAATGGCTTTGATATCGTGAAAGAGCCGGGAAAGGTCAGGAAGTCCATAGGCATCGTTTTCCAGGCGCCAAGCGTGGACGACCTTCTCACGGGACTGGAGAACCTCCAGATGCACAACCTTCTCTTTGGCGTTCCGCGTGAAATAAGGAAGCAGCGCATCCAGGAAGTGCTCTCTATCGTGAACCTTGAAAAGCGCGCGGATGATCTTGTCAATACTTACTCGGGCGGCATGCGCCGGCGGCTAGAACTTGCGCGCGGAATAATGCATCATCCAAAGATACTTTTCCTTGATGAGCCAACGCTCGGTCTTGATCCCCAGACAAGGGAACATATCTGGGAATACATCAGCGACCTTGCGGTAAAGGAGTGCATGACAGTCATGTTAACAACTCACTACATGGAAGAAGCTGAGAGTTTGTGCGACAGGATAGCCATCATCGATTATGGAAAGATCGTCGTGCTTGATTCACCGTCAGAACTCAAGAATCAAATAGTCACAGATGTAGTCAAACTCAAACCGCGAATCCCGGATACAGAAGAATTGAAAAAGCTTGAATATGTCAGGAAAATAGAAGAAAAAGATGGACTGCTCTACATTTCAATAAAGGACGCAAGCAAGCACCTGCAGGATCTTCTCACACACACAGGACCCATTGATTTCGTGGAGGTAAGAAGCGGGACGTTGAACGACGTGTTCATGCATTATACTGGCAGGGAGATCCGCGAGGCTGAAGCAGAGGGCGGTTTCTGGGAGAGGATGATGAAAAAATGAGCGAGATAGAAGGAATATATGCCATATGGCTTCGAGAAGCCAAGATATATATGCGGGAGAAAGAGCGCGTGATCTCATCCATAGTCTCGCCGCTGTTATGGATATTCGCATTCGGGGCAGGTGTGGGTTCGACCATTGAAACAGTTCAGGGGTACAGCTATCAGATTTTTATCTATCCCGGCATAGTTGTCATGACAGTGCTTTTTGCATCGCTTTTCTATGGTGTCTATATCATCTGGGACAGGAAACTTGACTTTTTAAAAGAAGTGCTCGTGGCGCCTGTATCAAGAGCCAGCGTATTTGCTGGAAAGGTGCTGGGCGGGGCGACAGATGCTATGATACAGGTAGTTTTCCTGCTTATCATCGGTCTTTTTATCAGCGTTCCGCTTACACCGATCGTCATCATAAATGCCTTTCTCATGCTTCTTCTGATCTCGATCGCTATGGTCAGCATAGGGCTTGTGATAGGTGCGAACCTTAAAAGTCCTGAAGGTTTCACTCTTGTAATAAACTTCGTTATGTGGCCTATGTTCTTCTTTAGCGGCGCGCTGTTCCCGGTAAGTAATCTTTCAGGGTGGCTTTCTGTTGTTACTTTCATTAATCCTCTCACATACGGAGTGGATGCGGTAAGGGGAATTATCCTGGGCCCACATCAGTTCCCGATATTCCTTGATGTTGCGATGATGCTTCTTTTTTCATTAATAGCAATGAGTATAGGTGTTTTGAGTTTCAGGAGGATGTAGGGTGCTAAAGCTATTTAACACGCTATCGCGAAAAAAAGAAGAGTTCCAACCTCTGAGCGATGTGGTGGGGATATACACATGCGGACCTTCAGTGTACCAGTATGCCCACATCGGGAATTTCAGGACGTTCGTATTCGAGGATGTGCTTGTTCGGTACCTGAGGTTCAGAGGATTCAGGGTAAAAAGGGTGATGAACCTTACTGATGTAGAGGATAAAGCAATAGCCACAGCAAGGAAAGAAGGAAAGACACTGCAAGAACTGACAGAATATTATTCAAGAATATTCTTTGAGGATATGGAGAAATTGAATTTACTCCCTGCCGATGTTTTTCCAAGAGCCACGGAGCATGTTCCTGAAATAATAGGAATAATTAAAAAAATTGTGGACAATGGGTATGCATACCGTGGAAAAGACGGCACAGTATATTACGATGTATCAAGATTCAATAGATGGGGGGAACTCTCTCATCTGAAGCTTGTTCCAGGAAAAAAGAAAATAAAACGAGATGAATGGGGGGAGGATTCTGCCATAATATCGGATTTTGCGCTCTGGAAATCATATGAGAAAGAAGACGGGAATGTCTTTTGGGAGACTGAACTTGGGAAGGGAAGACCGGGCTGGCATATAGAATGTTCGGCTATGTGTACGAAACACCTTGGAACACGTTTTGATATTCACGTAGGAGGTGTGGACAATATATTTCCACATCATGAGACCGTAATGGCGCAGAACTTCGGGGCGTTTGGGGAGAACCCGTCAAAATACTGGCTTCACACAAGGCACCTGATGATAGATGGAAGGAAAATGTCAAAATCCATGGGTAATTTCTACACTTTGCACGACCTTCTGGAAAAGGGATACAGGCCGATGGTGATAAAGTACCTGCTGCTATCAATGAGCTACAGGAGAAGACTTAATTTCACGTTCCATGGACTTGAGGAAGCGGGGGAAAACCTTGAGAAGATCCATTGCGCCATTGAACGAATCAAGCGCGCAAAAGGAGTTGATGATGTGGAGAAGATCGCCATGAAAGCTCTCAAAAAATTCGAGAAGGTCATGAATGATAACCTGGATACAGGGAAGGCTTTGAAGATAATGGAAGAGCTTTCAGATGCTGTAATAGGTATGGAGCCGGACAAAGGATCAAGTAGAAAGATACTTGAAACGTTCAGAACTATGGACTCAATACTCGGATTGAGCCTCTTCAAACCCTTCTGATCTGCATCTCGCGCTTCTTTGGCTGAAGTTGCAGAAGCAGCGCCTTGAGCTTTGCATCGTCGATCATCCCGGTCAGCCTTCCGCTCTGCGCCATAGAGATCAACTGCGCTTCCACGCTTGCTACAAGTTCGGGTTTTGTCATCTTAAGAGTGTTCAGGCGCTCGCGGGCTTCAGGCGTGAGTATCTGGCGCATGATGGCAGCTTTTTTTGCATCATACTCAGCGCGCGCCTGCTCCTGCTGGGCAGCCTGCGCCTGACCGCTATACTGCTGCTGCTGCAACTGCTCAAGCTTGCGCCTTCTTATCTCTTCGAGATCTTCATCCATGTTTATATCAAACCCCGTACTTAAGTACGGGGTCTCCAAAACTAATATTTTGCCAGAGCAGGATTTGTCTTTACCAGCTCTGTTTTAACTTC
>JAJRAP010000160.1 GCA_028679855.1 Candidatus Methanoperedens sp. | reverse complement strand
TATGGTTGATTTTCCAGTGTGGACATCTCTTTTCATAATGATGGGTATCTCTTTATTCCTCGTATGGCAAAAGGGCTGGGAGGACAAAAAAGTTAAAACCGCCATATATATCTTCGCAGCCCAGCTTGTCCTTAATGCATTGTGGTCTGCTGCGATCGTCAATTTCTCGATATGGAGACTAAATTATTGATGTAACTGAACCAATAAGCATCGACACATCAATTTTAGACTGTTATTTCTGAAATCCTCAAAATGGAGTTTTTCCGACGGTCTCCTTCATCTATCCAGAATCTACAAGCTAAAACTTGAGGGAAAGTGGATTCTCTCTGAAATTCCAAAAAATCCAGGAGATAATCTCATACTAAACCCATAACAGACCCTAAAGTGATTACGACCGCATGCCGCTTCGCTCTGTGCGTTGCCTCAAATTCGGGTATTCCTAACTATTTTTAATTTTCCAAGTAAAAATCAAAAAAGTGGAACCCACACAGACATGAGTTTGATGCTCCGATCGGGATTTGAACCCGAGTCACTGGCTGTCTTTATTTTAGCACATGACACGCTTAAAACTTGAAAGGCCAGAATGATTGGCCGACTACACTATCGGAGCGCTGGAGGCTTAATAGAACACGACTGTATTTAATGGTTTTGTAGGAAAGTATAATATTCATCTGAATTATTCTGATACCTATAATGGTGAAGGATTCAATAGGCGTAATATTCGGAAAAACCGAATCTCTAAGTTTCAAGTTCGCGGTCTCGGACAGCACGGCGACGAAGAGGTCTGATTATGTCAAGGTATGGCACGAAGTGGATGGGTGGACACTTGCTCAGGTAGCCTCCATCACCAGGTCAAGCGAGGGCTTCTCCATCGAGCAAGCCGTGGATGTGGCTGAAGGAGCTTCAAAGGTCGTGGATATGGACCAGCAGATCATCGCAGAAGCGGCAGTGATAGGCGGAAGGGACAAACACGGGGCGCTTCGCGTACCGAAATCCCCATTCAGCCCTGGTGATAAGGTTTTCAAGGCTGACGAGATGCTAATAAAACAGACTCTCGGACTTATACGCGGAGATGTGTACATCGGGCTGCTTGAGGGGCAGAACATAAAGGTCAACCTCGACGCCAACAACCTTGTGCAGAAGCACTGCAGCATACTTGCCAAGACAGGTGCCGGAAAATCTTATACCAGCGGTGTGATACTGGAAGAGCTTCTGGAAAAGGACGTTCCCCTGCTTATAATAGACCCTCACGGGGAATACGGTACCTTGAAATTTCCCAACCAGGAGAAACCAGGGATGTTCGAAAGATACGGGATAACGCCAAAAGGTTACGAGGACAGGGTGACAATATATACGCCAGCCAGTAAGACGCTTAACCCGTCGGCAGACTTACTCTTCAGGCTAAACGGTATCAACCTGGGAGTAAAGGACCTGATGCAGTTCTTTTCGGATGAACACTCGCAGAACCAGACAGGCATACTCTTCGAGGCTGTATCGAAACTCAAGGTTGAAAAAACAAAATATACTATTGAAGATATTATTTTTGAGGTCGGACAGAATAAAAGCAAGATAAAATGGAATGTGATCAGCAAGCTTGAGACGTTGAAAGAGACAGGCATATTATCTGATAAAGCCACAACTATTTCTGACCTTGTCCAGGACGGCAGGGCATCGATAATCGATATGAAGGGCGTAAATCCTGATCTTCAGGCATTGATAGTCGCAAAGCTTTGTGGTGACCTGTTCGAGGCGAGAAAGCTCAATACTGTGCCCCCTTGCATGCTGGTGCTTGAGGAAGCACACAATTTCTGTCCTGAAAAAGGGTTCGGGGGAACAGTTAGCTCTGATATTCTTCGTACCATAGCATCGGAAGGAAGAAAATTCGGTCTCGGGCTCATGGTAGTATCACAGCGACCTGCCCGCGTGGATAAGAACATCCTTTCTCAGTGCAATACCCAGATAATAATGAAAGTGACCAACCCCAACGACCTTCAAGCTATCAGCAAAGGTCTTGAGGGCATAAGTTCAGAAGTTGTTGATGATATCAAGCGCCTCTCTCCTGGGGTTGCGATGATCGTCAGCACCTACATAGAACGGCCTGTACTTGTGGAGATCAGGGTTCGCAAAAGCAAGCATGGTGGTGCAAGCGTTCCTGTCGTTAAACCTCCTATTTCGACAAAGATAAATATCGAAGTTCCCGAAGGCATAGATACTGCAAAGGAGATAATCGGGGAACAGAAGACAATTGAGGGACTGGAAAAAAAACCGAAAGTACAAGCCGGAGAATTGCTGTACGGTAAGGAAGCACCAATCGAGGAACCAAAAAAGGAAGTGCTAAAGAAAAAAAGGCAAAAGAATGATATAAGCCTGTATGCTAAAATGTTCGGTTCGAGGAAGAAATGACGACCCTGATGGAAAAAGCGCATGCTGGATTGGTGACCGATGAAATAAAGTGCGTCGCTGTTAATGAGGGAGCAGATGCCGATGATGTCAGGAAATACCTCGCTCTCGGGCATATCGTGATACCAAAAAGCATCAACAGTAAATCTCATCCGGTGGGCATCGGTAAATTGATGAGGACTAAGATCAACGCCAACATCGGAACTTCGAGGGATTATGTTGATATCGAGGCTGAGGTCATAAAAGCGATAACAGCAGAAAAATACGGCGCTGATACGATCATGGACCTTTCAACGGGTGGCGACCTCGACCTTGTGCGAAAGAGGATCATTGACGCTGTTAATATACCCGTGGGTTCTGTTCCAATATACCAGGCTGCAGGGAAGGGTATAGAAGCAATGACATCAGATGATATGTTCAACGCAGTACGCATACATGCAAAAGACGGCATTGATTTCGTGACCATTCATGCTGGTGTGAACCATGAATCTTTCAGGCGCCTTAAGAACAGCGACAGGATACTCGATGTTGTTAGCCGGGGCGGCGCATTGACCCTGTCATGGATGAAACATAATTACGAGGAGAACCCTTTCTATGCGGAATACGATTACCTGCTTGAACTTGCCCACGAGTACGAGTTGACCATCAGCCTCGGGGACGGCATGCGTCCGGGGTGCATAAATGATGCTTCAGACAGGGCTAAATTCGAGGAGTTCATCCAGCTTGGAGAACTTGTGAAGAGGGCACGAGCCACAGGAGTACAGACTCTTGTTGAGGGCCCCGGGCATGTTCCTATAGACGAGATCGGACTTTCCGTAACATCGATGAAACACCTCACTGAAAATGCACCGCTTTATCTTCTCGGTCCGCTTGTGACGGATATCGCACCTGGGTATGACCACATCACAGCAGCCATAGGGGGCGCTGTGGCTGGAATGCATGGAGCTGATTTCCTGTGTATGACAACACCTGCTGAACATCTGGCGCTTCCTGATCAAGATGATATCAGGGAAGGCACGATTGTCACAAGGATCGCAGCCCATGCGGCAGACCTGACAAAGGATGGTGTCAGTGAGAGGGCCCGGGCGGTTGATAGGGAGATGGCGCTTGCACGAAAAGAGCTTGACTGGAATAAGCAGTTCAGACTTGCGATCGATAGTGAGAAAGCGAAAAAGATCCATGCAAGGAGCAAGAACGTAGATACATGCAGCATGTGCAGTGAGCTTTGCTCGATAAAGATGATGCGAGAAGTAATGGGGAAGAAGTGATTTTGTTCAAAGGAAATGCTGCAGCAAAATAGGTATCAACAATCCTTCTCTTTGCATTCCCTAACCAGTTCCTCAAAAGTATAGCGCTCCGGCATTATCCCGACCCTGACCCCGAACCCCGAAAGCGTTTCTGAAGTAGGTTTCCCGATAGCAGCAACAGTCTTTTCATTCATTATCCTTATGATCTCGTCTTTTATTCCCATATCTTCTGAAATAGCCATGAAATTCCTTACCATCATAGAACTTGTAAAAGCAAAAATGTCTATTTTCCCGGCAAGCGCCTCTTTCATCAGCTTTTCATGCCTCTCATCCCTGGGACGTATAATCTCATACACCTGTATCTCATGCACCTTAGCACCTTTCCCGATGAGTCCCTTAACAAGCTCAGGTGCGCCGTGGCTGCTGCGGGCTATCTCGATAACCGAGCCCTCAATTCCTGCCTCAATTCCTGAAAGCATCTCAACCAGCCCCACTGAACTGTAGGAATCTGGCATAAGACTCACGCTTATCCCGTTTTTCAGGAGTGCGTCTTTTGTTTTAGGTCCGATTGCTACCACTCTTGTCTGATTGAGCTGATCAATGAACTCATCTGTTGAATTCAGTTTCAGGAGCGTGAACTCAACGCCGTTGGCGCTTGTGAATATAACGTAATCCACTGCCCCCTCCATTATGCGCTCATAGAATCCCTTAAAATTAGCATCGGTTTTGTCCACTACATCTATCATGGGTGCTGTTATCGCTTTGAATCCCATGGAGTTAGCAAGTTTAATTGACTCTGCAATATAACCTGCAGGTCTCATTATGGCTATTGCTTTCATGATTATCTTTTTACGCTGATGACGGTACTATTAAACCCTTTGATATATTTTAAGTTAAGGTGAGTTTAATATTGATTCATTTTTATGATCGACGAAATTAAGATATTCCATAAGGATCTAACTACGATACAATCTGAACTGGAAGCCCATAAACCTTATGAAGCCTGCGGCGTGTTGATCGGCACACTGGATGGAAGCACTGCGATTGTAGAAAAAGCCCTCCCCATCACTAATTCGAAGCGAACCAGGAGAAGCTTTGAACTTGACCCGAAAGAACATTACGATGCATGGAACTGGGCCGAGAAAAACGAAAAGGAGATCATTGGTGTGTACCATACCCACCCTGTTTCATCCGCTGTTCCTTCGCTTTGGGACAGGGAGACCATGCAAAATGACCCTTCTGTGTGGCTCATAGCGGGGGCGGATGGGATCAGGGCGTATGTGTGGGATAACGGTTTAAAGGCTGTGAAAATGACGGAATGTTCATTAATATCAATATGCTCCCGCCCGAACTGCTTGTTTCGCCTGACTTTTCCCACAGGAGTCTCATAATACAGGAATTCAAGGTCAAGACCGCTCGTAGTTGATCCATTCGCAGGCGGCGGCTCAATCCCGCTTGAGGCGCTGCGGGTGGGCGCTGATGCAACCGGATTTGAGGAGGATGAGGAATCATCCGGCAAGCCTCTTCCATATACTACTGTCACATCTGCGCCAGATGACTACCCCTTATATGCTCCATTCACCACTTCCCTTATCCTGTCCGCTGTCTTGGGACCCACAAGTCCCACTTCCATAAGCTCCTCACGCGATGCGCTCATCACACGCTCCACCCTGCCAAAATGCAAAAGCAGGTTCCTTGCCACAGCAGGGCCGATCTCTGGAAGGGATGATATGACGTATTCCTGCTGCTCCTTAAGCGTGAGCGATGTCTTCTTCCCGTGAAGGCTGATCTCCTTCTTCCCATCTGTCTGTTCTCGTTTTGCCATTATTGCTATCAATGCAGCAGTATCTTCTTCGTCCCTGCTGAAGATGATGGGCACCCCGAAATCAATGGCAATGCTTGACAGGATGCCGCGGATGGAATTAGGATGGATCTGCCTTGTTGTATAGAGCCCTTCACCCTCTATTATGAGAAGAGGGCGGTCAAACGTGCGCCTGAGGTCTGAAATTTGCCCGAACAGGTCTCTGCCGTCCATAAGCGTGCTCAGGAAATCCTCCACTGTTTTTCTCTCAATGCCCACCCTGTCACTCACGACATAATCCCCGACTTCCATAGTATTCAACACAATATCCATTCCCAGCTTTTCAAGCGAGCGCGCCACATGGGAACGAATTTCTCTCTGGTCAACGAAAACTTTTATTTTGTCCTTCTCTGGTTCAAGTTCAGTTTTTTGAGGGAAATCCAATAAATTCTTTTGCCCATCTTGAGCGGCAGGAAGTCTGTTATCCGTATTTGCTTCAATATCAAGGTCCATGTTCTTCATGGTATTTTGCATAGTCTTTTCCCTCCGGTTGCTGCTCCAGTGATATGCCTCGTCCTTTGACCCCTTTGCCATGAGTATTACAACGCGCCCTGCATGTTTTCGTCCAGTTCGTCCCTTACGCTGGATGCTTCTGATCTCGGAAGGAATAGGCTCAAAGAACACAACGAGATCAGTAGCAGGGATATCCAGTCCCTCTTCAGCTACGGATGTGGCGACAAGCGTATTATACTCACCATCCCTGAATTTCTGGAGGATATCCACCTGCTGTTTCTGCGTCAGCCCTGTATCTTTGTACCTGCTCGCCTGCCCCACAAAGCGCACAGGTTTTACCCCGGGCACTTCTTTGAGAGATTCTGTGACAAGTTCAGCCGTGTCCCTGTAGTTCGTAAAAACGATCACTCGTGATTGTGGAGCCGCAGCAACCTGTTTTTCAACAAGTTCCTTCACGATCCCCAGTTTCGGGTTATTGCCGTTGCATCTTGCCAGGTGGTGTACTGCCTGGCGCATGCTAAGGTCATCCATCAGGCGCTTTGCGGCTTTGCTTCCGCCTTTTGACAGCGCTTCGTTCGTAAGCCGCTCAAAATACTTTTCCAGAGCGGAAACCCCCTGGGTTTCTGCTATCTCGATGGCATGGCTTACCTTGAAGACCTCTGCGAGAAGAGAGATACCCTGGTAGAGCTTCTGGTCAGGAAATTGCCGTAACTGCGACTGAAGGCGCGCCTGCAGGTCAAGCATCTCCCTTTTTGATAATCTCTTCGAGGAAGGGATAAGACCCAGATCGTGCAGTTTGTTCAGCCTGTCAGAGTGGACATTATCCATCAACTGCCTTAGCGCTTTTATCTCTACAGGGATAGCTACGTATCTCCAATCGATATCCTTGTCGAAAACATACGGTCTGACATCAGGGTCGGAGTCAGTCCTTATCTTGACCGCGTGAATGTGAAGGGCGGCGCAAACCTCCTGGATCTTTGAGGGGTCACTACCCGGGCTTGCAGTAATTCCAAGCACGAGCGGATCTTTAGCCTGGAGGGCATATTTTTCCCCGATATACACATAAGAGTAATCCCCTGTCGCTCTGTGCGCCTCGTCAAAGATAATGCATGAGACATTCTCAAGGTCGATCTTTTTTGCCAGAAGGTCGTTCTCGATCACCTGGGGCGTGGATACTACGACCTTTGCTTTTTCCCACATTAAAGCCCTTTTTCCGGGAGGTGTGCCGCCTGTGAAAAGCACCACCTCTTCACACGGGATGTTAAGTACGTTCCTGAAAAATGCGGCATGTTGCTCAACAAGAGGTTTCGTGGGGGAAAGTACCATGACTTTTCCTTTCGAAAGGCGAGAAACCATTACGAACAGAGCTACTATGGTCTTACCGAGCCCGGTAGGGAGTACAACAAGGGTGGATTTTTTGAGAGCCTCTCCTGCCAGTGAAAGCTGGTATAGTCTCTGCTCTACCGTATCCGGCTTTAAAAGAGGATGATTAATATACTGCACATCACTCATCGGTTAATAATATCCCTTATGATTATAAATCTAATGTGTGCGGTGTGAAAGTAAGCCGGAAGAAAGTTTAATATATCCTTAACATGATTAAACGTGTATAGATCCAAATGTTGCGGAGGTGAACAAAAACATGTGCAGTGTCGGTGATGCGTTCAATATCGAGATTACAACCCTGAACGCGAAATTCTACAAGTGCGTTGAATGCAAGAACGAGTTCAGAGGTGTCGGAAAAAAAGTGACGTGCCCATCATGCCATTCGACCAAAGTGAGCCTGATGTTCAAAGAAGAATGATCCCTCTGAACTATGATGAAATGCTTCTGCTGCGGGGAAAGGAAGGGACGCTGGGCATAGTCAAGGCAGGAGACCACACTCAATTTTTCCTTGAGACAGAAAAAGAGGAGATAATTCTGGCGCTTGACCCCGAAGACCTTCTCGTAGCTTCTGGTTTCGGGACAGACGAAAAGACCATAAATGGAATAAAATGCGTGTTGTATATGATACGTGAGGTGGGTTCACCCTTCATTGTCCTGCCCAAAAACCATCCTGCATCTAAGCGTCTTAAGGTTGTGGTCTCAGCCGGACCGAGGACGCGACTCTCCTGCAGTATAACTCCAGGGACACATCCAGAACAGGATATACTCTGCGGGGCTGATGAGTTCGATGGGCTTGAAGTTAAAGGGGTAAAAGGTGGAGTGGAATTAAATGGTCTAACAGGCGGGGAGATCGAGTGCGTACCATTTGAGATCAGGTAAGGATAATAAGAAAAAAGTGTCATGATCGTACCGCTTGCCGCAGCGCCTCGACTGAAGGCGGTGCGCCAACAAAAGCGCGTTTTCCGTTAATGAAAACCGTAGGAACGGCATGGACGCCGTAGAACGCAGCTTTTGCGAACCCCTGGGGCGTTGCTGTTGATTGCTCCACGACCTGTATCCCGGGCATCGAAGCAGCAACCTCTTTTGCCATCAAGAGTGCCCTCGGACAGTGAGGACATGTGGGAGAGGTGAACACTTCGATAACAGTGGCACGTTTTGGTGTCATTTTTTCAGACTGCTTTTTTATCATTTCTTGCAGTTTCTTTTTCCGTATCAGTGAAAGCTCATCATCTTCTGGCATATTTC
>JAJRAP010000159.1 GCA_028679855.1 Candidatus Methanoperedens sp. | reverse complement strand
GGGTAATAAGGGTTTATTTATTAATCTTTAACAGACTGTTTAGATGACAGGTATATGCTAATATGATAAAAGAGGATCTTTTCAACTAAGCCTATACGCTTAGTGACAGACGAAATAAACACTTTCGTTGATACACGTCAGCGGAAGATGAAGCCAGGGGACGGGGTTTTCTATGGAGGGGAAATAGCATTAAAAAGAACGGATTTTTCAACCTGGTATTTGTTATCGCTTTCATATTATCCAACCTTGGTTGATTTTTTAATTCTACGGTCGAAAAAGGTTGAGTTTGTGGTTTTAGAAGTGAAGTCAATCTTGGTGGATAATGGTCTATTAAATTAATTAAATATATCTCAATTCAAATTGACGAGAAAGTTTGGAATTAGTGCATATTTTAAGTGAAATGAATCATAATTTTAGCCAGAAAAGAAGAGTGCTTCAGTAAATTGATAATGAAAACAGTTCTGATAATAACCTAATGTCGCCAAATGCCTAAGTTAAAATAGGGGGATAGGTTACATAGGTCTATACGCTGTTGAGCCTGATATTCACAACTGAACACCTAGTCGTACTGCTGAATGAACTAAAGATATCATTTGGGATTGATTGAAGAATTAGAAACGAACCTTCATAAAAAATGGATACATACCCAAATTACATAGGACTCAAAAGTATATTTTATTTTTGTTCATTGCCCTTACGGCTAGATAGTTATCGGGGGTGTTCTCACGGATGCATCTATTGTTTCAGCAGAACTCTAAATAATAGAAAATATAAATTTTCTTCTACTATAATTCCAGCTGATCCAAAAAAGTTTGAACGATTAATGAGATCTGTTCTTGAAGGCAACTATAAATTCAATAGCCCTGTTAGATCGTGCCTGGAAAGACATATACCCCTTCACTTTGGATGTGTTTCAGATCCATTCCAGCCAGTTGAAATAAAATATCGCGTTACTTTAGAATTTCTAAGAATAATTCGGGAATTCAATTACCCCTGTGTCATATCAACAAAATCAGATTTAATAACGGATCCTATATATTTAGATATAATCACAGGTATTCCTTTGTCTGTCCAAATTAGCTTTTCAACGTTGAATGATGAACTTGCAAATATAATTGAGCCTTATACACCTCCCCCTTCAAAGCGTCTCCTGGTTCTCAAACAACTTGCACAAAATAGATTGTATACTGTAGGACGATTACAGCCATTCTTATTCCCTAGAGAAAAATTACTTCCCGAGACATTTGAAAAACTTGCCAGTGTAGGTGTCAAACACATAGTATTAGAGCATTTAAGAATACCAACGAATTCTAAGATTAGAACGCGGGAAGAACTATGGCATGGGTTAGGTATGAATATGATTGACAATTACAAGAAAATGGGTATGAAATACTCAAGAGTTAATTATGAATTAAATTCTGAACAAAAGCTTAATAATGTTCTAAAAGCGAAGGAATTTGCTAACAAATATGGAATGTCCTTTGGTTCAGGGGACAATGATTTTCACCACATAAGTGACAATCTCTGTTGTTGTGGTATTCCTAAAGAAGGTTTTCAAAATATCTATGATGGACATCTTGGATATGGTGCTTTTCAAGGAAGAGCGTCTGGTAAAATATCTTATGAGTATATTAATAAAGCTTGGCAACCGAAAGGCAGTATAAAAGAGTACATCAATAGTGATTGTCGTATAAATGGGCAAAAATCTGTCACTGAATTTTTGATGTATAAACTAAGTAGACCTCAATCTTCAAATTCACCATTATGTTTCTATGGACTTGAATGGCTTGGGGGAATAGAATATCGCTATAGTGAGGAGTTCATTGAAATTATGGTAAAAGGAGTGATTGACGATGAAAAAAACCATTGATCAATTAGATAAAGATTATCCTCCCAATAGAATTTCTGAAAATTATGAGAATGGAAGAAAAAAAATAGAGGAACAACTAAACACTTTTGTAGAAAATTACAAAAATGATAATCAGATGCTATCAGCAAGGTGGCAAGATATACGAAACCTTGTCACTCACCTTGATGGAAGAATACATTATTGGGAGGGTAGAAGAACACAATATTTACAACTTACAACTGCAATACTTGCTGCTTCACTCGCGGGAATTATTGCTATATCAAATTCAGCGCTTGGTGCTACAAATGTCTTAGATCGATTCATCTTCTTTGCACCTATCATAGCGTCGCTACTTGTTCTTATATTTGGAAGCATTATGATTATTAGGTTGTGGAATGTGCAGAATAACCCTAGCTATCCATTTACGAAGGGTTATAAAATTTGGCGCTGGCAATATCGGGGAGCAGAGAATAAACCCAGCAATACTGATTTATCATCATATACAAAGGAATCGTTTGAGAGAGAAGTAAATCTTTTTTCTGAAAATTTATACCTATATAAGTCAAAATACTTAAGTGCGAGTCTTGAAGATTTGCTAGATCAGGATTTGTCACAAGCCTATCTTTGTATTACCAACGAAAAATTCAAAATCAAATTTGTATCCGACTTGCGCGATAAGTTTTACATGATATTAATCATTGCCTTTCGGATTGGGTTGATCTTTATCTTTTTGCCAATCATCTATTATATATTTTGTAAATAATACATAATTCACCCCACCATTAACGCTACCAGTTAGTATATTGTTATCCTATGCATTCAAAATTACCCCATAACTGGAATTGAACCTCCAACCGCTAGGTACTAGGTTCGAGTCCTAGTCGAGGAGCAGAGACGGCACCCCGGAAACCCGGGGTGTTTCACATAAAACGCTCAACTGTTAACTGCTAGGTTCCAGTCCTGGGGATTGAGGCTAACTAAAGAAATTCATCCGGCGGTAAGTGTATCAAGCGGCCTCGGGGGTGGAGGCAGGTTAGATTGCACTAGCCCAGAACTTTAATCGAACAAAAGAGGCGCAACAGGTGTCTGGTGGGCTTTTTTTGACCACACCGGTGAACCTTCGTCGGGGAATCCGCCCCTAAAAAACGGGAGAGGGGAGAAGGCATAGGAACTGGCGAGCATGATGGCATTGTATGTTGAAAGTAGGGGCACGATCATGCCTGCGCATGCAGGATATCGTGCCCCTACTTATTCCTCCATGTATACGTAGGTGGCTTTATTGCAGATTTTGACGGAGAAACAACCACGCTCCCCATCCAATCCAAAGGAATAAAATCAAAATACTTGCTACCGCTTCTG
>JAJRAP010000158.1 GCA_028679855.1 Candidatus Methanoperedens sp. | reverse complement strand
TCTCAAAATTATTAGTCGGGCTATAAATATCTACTTGAAAAAAACTCCCTGGACTTTACCTGAAACAAGAACATATACCCTGCTATCCATTATGCCTCACCTGTCTTTTCCCAGTAAAATTTGCCGCTGTTTTTACTTCTCCTGAGCTTCCCTTCCTCCCTCATATCATTCAGGAATTCTTTCAGCTCTTTTCTGGAGACTCTTATATCAAAACCGCTCAGACCTTTCCTGATCTCTTCCCGCGTCATAGGGCGCACAAGCACCCGCTTTATGAACCCTGTCATGTCCTCATACAATGCCCACGGATAGATTATCCACTTCCATGCATCATGTTTCTCACCCCAGTAATCAGGGACGAAAGTGGAACAGGTCTTGTACTGCAGCACAGCGGTCCTCACCTCGGCTGGAGATCTCTCATTTATATGATCCAAGATAACATGATAGGTATCTCCGGTATCAGCAACATCATCAACCACCAATATCCTTTTCCCTGAGATGTCAATCTCTTCTGGCAGCGGGAATTTTATCCTTGCATTTCCAAGAGTAGAAGCTATCCCCCAATGTTCCGCCTTTATGGACGTAAAGTCTTTCTGATGCAGAAAATCGCATACGATACGAGCTGGTACAAGTCCTCCCCTTGCAACACCTATTACCAGGTCGGGTATGAATCCTGATTTTTTTATCTTACGCGCGATCTTCCTTCCCAGCCTGTAAGCCTTATCCCAACTCACAAAATAGCATTTAATAGGCACTACTGGCTTTTCCATCTAAATCCCTGGTAAAAAAATCGGGTTACAGAAGTCCCGATCTCTGAAGCAGCATCAGGTCTTCTGTGTTAAGTTTCTCACCGAGTTTGAACTGGTTATAAACTTCCTCTGCTTCTTTCTTTGTCTGTTCCCTGATGGATTCGTCCTTGGTTTCTTTGGTCTTTCTCTTTAATCCGATGATCAGTTTGTTGATCTCACGGATCTCTTTCTGTGACTGTATGAAAAGCCTGTGCTGTTCATCCGCTGCTTCCTGTGATTTTACGAATTCTTTATGTGCAGCATCGGATTCCGCTCTCATCGCATCGGCTTCTTTGAAAATCGTAATCATCTTATCATGATACTGCTGTGCAGCTTCTGCAGCTTCTTTTACTTTATTATGGTATACAGCAGCTTCATCCCGCAAAACCTGGGCTTTTTCAAGTAATGATTTTAATTCACTGCTTCCTTCAAGCTGCGTCTTTTTGCGCTTGAGCTCTTCAGTCAATTTGGCGATCTTTTCCACAAGCTCACGTTCATGGGATGTTTTCAGCACCTCAGTCTGTTGTTTGAACTCCAGCTGGTCAATCTCCCGTTTCATTTCTTTCAGGGATGGCCCGTCGCCAAGATTCAAGTCCTTACGGATCTTATCGACTTCAGCATAAACCTTGTTAGCCTGCTCATTCAATTCGTCGCGTTTAAGTTTTGCCTCGCCGACTTTTTCGTTGTTCTCATCGCGCAGTTTTTTAAGCTGTTGTGCCTCATCGATGAGTTCCTTGGTACGAGTATTAAGTTCGTTCCTTTTAGTCGCCCACTTACTTGCTTCAAGGTTTAACTCGTTCCTTTTATCCTTATACTCTTCTGACTTATTTTTTAAGTCAGCCTTTCTGTTCTGTAATTCATTTAACAACCTATATGTCCTCCTTTTCCAACATGAGTTGGGGTTATGCATTTCATAATGCACGATACATGTCCCGGATCACCCGGAACATTTTTAAATCACTTCATAAAGAGTGAATGATTTTGCTCTCTTTCTCTCACATTCCTTTTAACCTTTTCGGCAGACAGGGGTTATTTGATTCCCAGGACGTCCCTCATTTCATAAATACCAGGCTTTGCCTGGCAAACCCATTCTGCAGCTCTTACAGCACCTTTTGCGAATGCCTGCCTGCTGTGCGCCTGGTGCTTTATCTCAATGCGCTCCCCATCTCCTGCAAACAGGACAGTATGATCTCCAACAATATCGCCGCCGCGAACGGCATGTATCCCTATCTCTCTTTTACGCGGTGAAATACCGTGCCGCCCATATACGAAATCCCGCCCACCAAGCTTAATTGATATAATCTCGGCTGCCTTTAAAGCTGTTCCGCTGGGTGAGTCTTTTTTCTGGTTGTGGTGCGCCTCTATTATCTCGATATCGTAATCACCAAGACGAGCCGCCGCTTCGGAAAGAAGTCCATAGAAAACGTTCACACCGATCGAAAAATTCGGGGAAATCACTGCGGAAACGCCATTTGATTTGATCGCCGTCTCCATTTTCAAGCGCTGATCTTGCGTAAAACCCGTCGTCCCCACAACAAGATTTACTTTTTTACTGGCAGCGGCAAGAACGTTTTTCACTGCTGGATCAGCTATAGTAAAATCTATGAGGACATCAGGGTTTGATTTATCAAGAACCTTATCGATGTTATTTGCATCCTCAACTGGCAGATTCAACGCACCAACCCTCATCACTTCGCCTATGTCCTTTCCGATATTGCTAACATCTATGGCAGAAACGAGTTTCATGTCTTTTGACTTCAGGACGTTTTCAATAATAAGCCCGCCCATCCTCCCGCAAGCTCCCGTAACTGCTATTTTTACCATACTCAACTCATTTTATAAGATGAAGGTCATTTAACGCTGCTTTTAGCTTTTTCTCGTTATCTGTGCTTATGGGTGCAAGCGGAAGCCGCAGGTTTCCGGCAGGAAGCCCTATCAGTTCAACTGCTTTTTTTACAGGGATCGGATTTGTTTCAAGGAACATAGCTCGTATAAGGGGGGCAAGGGTCAGATGAAGCTCTCTTGCTTTTTCCCGGTCTCCATTTCGAAAAGCCTCGATCATTGAGACTACAAGTTTCGGGGCGACATTCGCAACAACAGAGATGACACCTGTTCCACCTATAGACAGGATCGGAAGCGTTAGACCGTCATCTCCTGAGAGCACTGCAAAATCCTCACCCTTTGTGAGTTCGAAAATCCTGGTGATCTGGTCAAGGCTGCCGCTTGCTTCTTTTATCCCCACGATATTACTTACTTTCGCAAGCTTGGCCGTGAGTTCTGGTTTCAGGTTTATCCCTGTTCGTGAAGGAACGTTGTAAATGATAATTGGTATATCCACACTTTCAGCGATAGTCATGAAATGTTTGAGCATCCCGCTATCATTGGGTTTGTTGTAGTATGGTGTTATAAGAAGTACAGCGTCTGCGCCTGCATCCTGTGCGTACTTTGTCAGTTCAAGCGCCTCTGTTGTATTGTTGGAGCCTGTGCCTGCCACAACAGGGACAGAAGAGAATTCTACCGCATATTCAATGACCTTTTCATGTTCCTTGATGGAAAGAGTTGCAGCCTCACCTGTTGTTCCACAGGGAACAACGCCAGATACGCCCCCATCGACCAAAAATTCAATATTCTGCCGTATGCCATCCTTATCTACCCTGTTATCTTTAGTGAACGGAGTAATTAGAGCTGGCAGAACACCTTCTATCATAATCCCTTCTACTTCTTTCTAATAGCTTTTACTCTCAACGAGCGCACGATATATCCTGCAACGCGGTTCCTTATACCTTTGCTTTCGACATTGGTGTATCTGGTAACATACTCCTTGTTCTGCCCGAAATCGGTGGTAAAAACATCACCATGTTCTTCAAGTAACTGGCTTGCTAACGATTTTATGTAATTGGGTCTAATATTTCCCATATGATTTCTCCATTTTTCACCGCATACAACTCCATCATTCATATAGGTTTTGGGGAAAGAAAGGTAATAAGCTTCCGCGCCCATTTGAGTTTTTTTTTCTTGATATCCGTCACTTTTTCATCAATGAAATTGAACCCTGCAAGGGTGATGCTTCGCGCACAGAACGAATGTGCAAGGAAAACGCACCTGTCCCCGTCGCTTAATCCGCCGAAATTATAGACATTTGCCAATGGTGCTGCCTGTGTTGTTCCAATGACATCCTTCATGTCCCTTACTGCCTCAAGCCTTTTTATATTATCTCCATGGGCATGTACCACCATGAGCGCGCCTTTGCTGTTAGCTTCTATCTCATCTGGAATATACCCGTCAAGGTCGGTCACGATCATATCAGGGACAATGCCTTTTTCAAGAAGGGTGCTTGTTGCACCGTCTGCGGCTATTATCAGGTATCTTTCTGTGTTGATATTATCAAGGTCATTCGAAAGCGTGAGCGCATTACCGCATACAAGAACGTCTTTTCCTTCGAGCTTTTTCTTCAATATGGATAGATCGCTTGTTTTTCCAGCAAGCAGGCGGGATAATTGGATTGCAGCCTCCTCATCTTTTTCCCGGCTCCAGCCGAAATCCTGGAGAATTTCTTTGTATAAGGGCTCCCAATCTTCGAATTCCATCAATGAGAGTGTTGTTTATGATTATATATAGTTTTATTTCTTCTTTTGGGATAAAGCCCGCCGATGGGGGCGGGGAGGAGAGCGGAGAGGGGGCGGGAGAGTTTAGACATTACACTTATCCAGCTAGATAAGCAATTGGTTTATATATACCAAACAGATTCCAGATAGTTGATGATTATGCCAGAAACTATGACACAAAATAAGATGGTCATAAGCTTCGATGCATTTAATAATTTAAAAAACCCACTCCTTCGTGCCCTCTCACTTCGCCCTCACCGACTCCAGCGCCTGCTGCACCATCGCCCTGTAGCTCTCCACATCAGTAGAGTAATGCTCCCTTGCCTTCACAGCATCCGGCTCATTACCCTTCAATCTCTCAAGCCTTGCCATGGTGTGCTTCGCCGCATCCACGACCCACCTGTCCCGCGTGGCAACATCCACTATCTGCATTGATTCTGCCCTTATGGAGGTCAGGACATTACCTTCTTTTGTGGTGTATGTCGTGGGCTTCCCGATGACAGCTATGAACTCTGGTGGTGTGGTCTTTGCAAGCACCTGTGCAGCTTCTGGCTGGTATTGCCCCGCATTCACGAAGAACGCACCCGTGGGGTCCACGATGCGCCCGCGCCAGAACTCGTTGTCTGTGCCCACATCTTCCTTCTCTGTCAGCGTTCCCACGATGAAGACGCGGTTGCACTTCGCGCCCGTCGGGGTGATGAGATACGAGGGAGAGTACTGATCCTGCCCTTCTTTTGCCTGCAAGTTTGATTCTTTGAACTCTGCTGCGAATATGCGGTGAGCTACCTCGCGCAGGAATCCTGATCCGTTCCCTGACACATTCTCAGCCATGTTACGCCTCCTGCGCCACAGGCGCCGCGCTCCCGAGCAGCCTTATTATCTCTTCATCGATCGGCTTTGTGTCCTGTTGTATCGTGTTCACAAGTATGAACCTGTCAAGCCTGGCTCCCGATACAGTGAAATACCTGCCAACGAGCTTGCTCTTTATCACGTCAAGCACTACAGCCTGGTCAAGTGCTTCTGTCGCCATGTCTTTGGCTTGTTCAAGCGTAATGCCAACCAGCGCCTCTGTGACCTTCCGGTTCAACAGGATGTCCTGCACCTTTTCACCATCGTCCATGACCGCTTTCACACGCAAATCGTATATGCCATCCACCTTTCCGTGCTCTCCACACGCACCCTTCACAAGCGCGCGGTTGCATTCGGGGCAGCGCTTTATGAGACCTGAGCCGCTCTGGATGTCCACGATGGCTCCGCTGTATTCAACAAGCGACCTGCCCACTTCTATGTCCTCGTTTATCGGTATTATCTCACTTGTCTTATTCAGCTTGACGCTGAACTGTCCCTGCCACTCTGATGTTATTGCGTTCCTGAACAGGTAGCTCTTGCCTTCCTCCACCTGCGGAAGTTCCGCTTTCGCCCACTTTGTGAATTTTACTGTCCCTGATTCATCGCCCAGCAATCCGACCTGAGACACAGATTCATGGTTTGTCTCCCACAACTGCACGACCTTGCCGCGCAGAGTTACCCACTTGCCATCTTCTTTTATCTCTGATGCCGTAACCCTGAGGGTTTCAACCTTGATATCATCTTCTATGGGGACTATTTCGCTTGTCTTATTCAGCTTGACGCTGAACTGCCCCTGATATTCCGAAGTGGTAACGTTCTTGAAAAGGTAGCTTTTGCCTTCCTCTACCTGCGGCAGTGCCGCTTTCGCCCATTTGGTGAATTTTATCGTTCCTGATTCATCGCCCAGCAGTCCGACCTGAGACACAGATTCATGGTTCGTTTCCCACAACTGCACGACCTTGGCGCACAGAGTTACCCACTTGCCATCTTCTTTTATTTCTGATGCTTTCACCTGCGGTGTTTCGCGCTTCTCGAAAAACTCAGTTCTCGGAATGTTGTGCTGTTTCAGAAAATAGTTGATCACGTTCCTGCGTGCTTCCTCAGGAGGCACCTTGAACTTATTTATCAACTGGTCCAACCGCGTTTCAATTTCGTCTGGCTGTACTTTTATGCCCATTTCTGAAAAACGGGCTTCTATCTTTATTGCTATGTCACTCATATTTTTCCTCAAGCCTCTTGTTTGATCTGTTAGTTGAGAGGCAATAACACCGTTTCACCTGCGAGCACATAAAGGTTATCAGAGCGGGGCGAAACTAATCTACCAAAGTTAGATAAGATAACATTTCCATTAATTGACAGAAGCATATGAGAAATTATCCTGTCATAAAGGAAAAGATCACGGAATTCATTTGCCGGAAAGTGCAGGAAGCAGGGGCAAGCGGCGCTATCATCGGGTTAAGCGGCGGCATAGACTCCGCGCTCACCGCATATCTTGCTGTCGAAGCGCTCGGCGCAGATAAAGTCCTGGGTCTGCTCCTTCCCGAAAAAGGCATCACATCTAAACAGGATATTGATGATGCCAGAGAAGTGGCAGATATTCTGCGCATTGAACATAAGGTCATTGAGATCTCAAAAGTCTTAAGCTCTTTTTCATCTGTTATCCCTGATTATGATAAAAATAATTTTCTTGCGAGCGGGAACCTGAAGGCGCGCACGCGCATGTGCATCCTGTATTACCATGCCAACATCATGCGCCGCATGGTCGTGGGGACAGGGAATAAGACCGAACTACTCCTGGGGTATTTCACAAAATACGGCGACGGCGGGGTGGATATTGAACCCATTGGAGGTCTTTACAAGACCCAGGTGCGCGCGCTTTCACGACATATAGGAGTACCTGTCCATATAATTAATAAAACACCCACAGCAGGTCTATGGCCAGGGCAGACTGATGAGGGAGAACTGGGCGTCACCTATGAGGTCGCTGATAAGATACTTTCAATGCTTGTAGATGAGAAAAAAGAGATCTCTGAGGTCAAAAATATGTTCCCTGCCCCGCAGGCTGACAGACTTGCCTCGCTGCTTAAGGCTAACGAGCACAAGAGGATCCCTCCTGATGCTCCTGAAATCTAACAAGCGGTTTTGACAGGTGTCTTCTTGCAGAGGGAGGTACTTCATAGAACCCGGTTGAAATATTCCTCTTTATTGATTCAATAACCTGTTCTTTCGCTGTTGCCCCGCATTTCTCGCATCTGTAACCCTGTTGGCGTCCCATGGACTTCATGCGCTTTGCGCAGCATAGCGGGTTTTTACTCTCATGCTGGTTCAAGGCTGTGAGTTTGAGTTTTTCAAGGTTCAGCGTCCCTTCTTTAACGCTCCCATAAACTGTAACCTCATCCCCGACTCGAAGCCGCCTTATGATACTTCGAAATCCTTTCGTAGGCTCAAATGCCGCGCATTCCATGGCTGATGTGCCGTCCCCTATTTCCAAAATAACATGTCCTCCCTCCATCGTTCTTGGGGGCTTCGTGACCGTTCCTTCCAGTATGTACGAGCGAAAGTCCAGTACTTCGCTAATTTTTGCTTTCATCAGATGCATATCTGTATTCTGGTTGGTCATGTAAACGACATATCGCTCCAACGGCTCGCTTTTTATCAAAGAAAAAGCACGTCGTACTGCAAGCTCGCTCTTTCCCCTTATGCCAAAGAGGATCGGATCAGGTGAGTGAGGCGCGAAAACGATACGTTTGCTCTCATGATCCACCGTGTCCCACGTATCAGGCTGCGCTGCGGCTTTCCAAACAGAACCCTCCTCTATTAGCCGGGGCGTGCCCCACCGCTTTTTTTCCCTGTAAGCGATAAGCTCATACGTGAGATCAGGAAGACCTGTGAGAGCAAATCCCGCTGCAGCGAGAGCGCCGATAAGACCTCTCCCATTCTTGAACCCTTTATGGCTTATCCCGTAACGCGAAAGTAATTCCTCTGCTTCGCGGATCTCAAGCACATCCCGGACAGCTCTCAGAGAAAAACGTGCAAGGTCTTTTTTCATGCCCTCTGATGACTCCTCAATAAAGACCACTCCAGGATTGGTGTTTTGAGCGGAAAATACGGCCATCTCTTCAATTGTATCAATAACTATTTTCTTGATGGGTCCGGCATCCTCGCTTCTTTTCATACCGATAGGAATTGCAAGAGCTGCGTTCCCTCGTGTCTTATAGATTATATTAGGGTTCAGGCGGACAAGGAGCGGATATCCTTCAACCCTGCCGAACGCCTTGAGTTTCTCGATAAGCACGGCTGCAATGTATGTCGTGCACATTCCTTCCTTTGAATCCGTGTCATCTAGCCCAATTATCATTTGCTTCCTGCTCATACTCTCGGATAATAAATCTTTTCAGCTTAATGAAGCATAAGTATATATATTGGTATAATAACATCAATTTGATGAATAAGGAACTGCTTATCAACCGGGTTGTCTCAATATTGAGCAAAGCGGGGTTTATAATATCTGACCGCTGTGACATCCGTCCAAGAAGTTTTGACATTGC
>JAJRAP010000015.1 GCA_028679855.1 Candidatus Methanoperedens sp. | reverse complement strand
GACGCATAAACATGAATTCATGCGTGTATCCCTCATTATAACATTGTATTTTATAATATAAATATTTATTCAAAACAAAAAAGATTATTATTAATAAAAACTAATCTGACAAAGTCAAGCTAATTACAAAAACATAATATTTGTTACTCATTCTTGCACTCACCTCTAAAATATGCCCATTCTTCACATTCCCTTCCGTCAGGGAAAATGCAATACCCTGTTTGGGAACCATCAGGATTTGTTCGAATGGTAATATTATATCCTTGTTCAATACAATACTTAGAAGCGGGATTAGGTAATTGTGGTGTAGAGCTTACAGTAGGCGCCGGAGGCACTACTGTTTGTTTAGGCATAGGAGGCGTTTCATTAGTTACCTTTTCACCTGGCGGTTGAGATATACATCCGACTACCGCCGCAGCCGCGATTATCGCAACAATCAATAGAATTCTGGCTGGCTGAATGATGCTACCATCAATAGGACTTCCGTTCTGTCTATCCCTCATGCTTTGCTCCTCTCGCCATTCTCCCTTCCGCCGGCAATAAACCAGCTTTGTCATTTCCACCACCTTTTCACACTTTATTTGTACCTGCAATGTGACATAAAGCATTCGAAAAGGATTAAAGCTATTGTGATTGTTATTGTGTTTATACTTTTCTGGAAAGCATCGAATTTTATGTATCAAAAGGGTTATAAGAGCCGACCACATTAAAAATTCAAAATTCATAATCAAGTGAGGATACTTATGAGCGAAAAAATAGGAATACTTGCACTCGGGCACGGCAGCAGGCATCCGCATAATAAAGATGTTGTCAGTGGAGTGGCAGACCTGATAGCTAAAAAATACAAGAACGTAGTTGTTCGCATCGGATTTATGAACATGAACACACCTACCATGAAGGAAGGTCTTGAGGCTTTCAAAGGCACAGGCGTTTCGACTATAGTCGCAGTTCCAATCTTCCTGGCGCACGGAGTACATACGATGGAAGATATACCACAGATACTTGGCATCAGCCGCGACTCCAGAAAGACCAACATAAAGCTTGACGGAAAGAACGTGACGCTTGTCTATTCCGAACCGCTGGGGATTGACGAACTGGTGGCTGAACTGGCATTCAAGAGGGCGCAGGAAGCCCTGGCATCCAACTAATGCTCAGGAACTCCAGGGCTGCCGTACTTGACCTGACCCACGGCGGCGCTGTAATCGCCAGAAAACTGACCAAGATCGCCGCATCCGTTACCGGGATCGATGTTTATAAGACGTTGAGCCATGAAGAGCTTGAGGCTCTGGAACATGAGGGCATCAGGATATCGCAGATGCCGCTTAATGCCTCTGATTTTGATATCCTTATCGCGCCTGTCCACCTCGATCCCGGTTATCCAATACTCGCAGAGGCAGAGAACGAGAATATCCCGGTAGTGTCGCATCATGCAGCTGTTGGAGAGATATTACGCAGCGCTCTGGAGGGCAGTACAGTAATTGAAATAACTGGTACCAGGGCAAAGACAAGCACTTCTATTCTTCTTGGAGAGATACTGTCCAAAAAGAAAAAAGTGATATCCCATACAAGCAGGGGACTTGAGGACTGGAGCGCCAGACGGATTATTAAGAACGGGTTGAGCATCACCCCTGCCAGTATACTGCGCGCGGTGGACGCGGTGGAGGAAGCAGGGATGGAGCCCGATGTATTCATATTTGAGATATCACTCGGTGGTACTGGCAGCGCTGATATCGGTGTAATAACAACGATAGCAGAAGATTATAAGATAGCAAATAACACCAGGCTTGCTAGCGAAGCCAAGCGCATGATGATACTTGATGCAAAGCCGGGGAGCACGCTTGTTATCAACTACGATGCCTTGAGGTTCTTCGGGGCATGCAGGACGGATGTCTGTATCATTTCGTTCTCTGATTCTGTGAACGCCGCAGCTAACGTGTATTATGAGAACATAGGCAGCGATGGAGGAACTATTGCCTATTATATTGGCGGACGAAAAGGAAAGATAACACTTATTGGAACTCAGGATTATGACCTGATCTCGTATAAAACCGCCTTCGTATGCGCAGTCGCAGTCGCGCTTGCTATGGATATCGAACCTGATCAGATCGAGCGCTCACTGCAGGAATTCAAAGGCGCAGAGGGGCGCATGAGAAAGACCGTCCTGGCTGGAAGGACGTTTATTGACAATTCAAACTCAGGCATGAACATAAAAAGTGCAGAAAAGGCGCTTGATTATGCAAAGTCCGAAGAGGGACGAATTGTCATGGTGCTGGGAGAAGAAGCAAAAGAAGTATGCGAAGGGCTTGACCCTTCTGGAGTTGAGCGGTTCATTGAAAAGCACCTTGATGAAATTTATTCACTTGTCCTTGTGGGGGAAAGGATGAAGTCGCTTGCAAGTAAGAATATTAATAAGATATATCATGCAGGGAATCTATCTAAAGGTATAGAATTTGCACAACAGCTCACACGTGAAAAGGATATAATAATATCCTGCGTGAAGTGCTTCAGATAATTATGGAAACACTGGATAGACCAATCAGGCATGCTAAGATAACCAGGAATATGACTGTGAGCCAGCTCGTTGGCTCACTTGAGGGTACAGCTTTCGGAGCCGGGAGGCTGTGCGAGGCTGTGGGTATATTCAGGGATATGGTGAATGACAGGGAATGCACGAAGTTCTTCGGGCTTGCGGGTGCCATGGTGCCTGCGGGGATGAGGCAGATAGTTAGCGATATGATAAGGGATGAGGAAATCAATATCCTTGTCAGTACGGGAGCGAATCTTGTTCACGACATCATTGAATCGATCGGGCTTCACCATTACAAGGGGACTGATGCGGCTGATGACGTGGAGTTAAAGCACAGCTCAATTAACCGCATCTACGATGTGTTCCTGCCAGAGGAACATTTCGCAGGGCTTGAAGAGAAGCTCCAGCCAATTTTCAGGGAGCTTCCGGATAAACTATCGATAAGTGAGTTCCTCTCGCACATCGGGGAGAAACTGGATGACGACAATTCAATACTTAAAAGCGCGTACGACATGGGCATACCTGTCTATTGCCCTGCGATACAGGATTCCATAATAGGCTTGCAGGCATGGCTTTACAGGCAGACGAATCCACTCAACGTAGATGTCTTTGCAGACATGAAAGGACTGATTGACAGATGCTATGAAGCAAAGCGCTCCGGAGTATTCATAGTCGGCGGGGGCGTGCCCAAGAACTTTATCCTCCAGTCCATGCTCGTCACTCCAAAATCATTTGATTACGCGATACAGCTTACAATGGACAGACCTGAGACGGGCGGCCTCTCAGGAGCGACACTTGACGAAGCGCGCTCATGGGGGAAGGTCGGGGAAAATGCACGTTCTGTGACTGTGTATTCTGATGCGACCATCACGCTGCCCATTATCGTTGCTGCTGCAAAGGGCAGGAGGTAGGCTATGCGAAAGAAGACAAGGCTGATCGCTGCTCTGGACGTAACAGATAAAACCCAGGCGCTCTCGATATCAAAAGAGATTGAATATTTTGTGGATGCCATTAAAGTTGGATACCCTCTTGTGCTCGAAGCAGGACTGGGGATAATCGGCATGATCACTGAATTCGCGGAAGTTATAGCTGACTTCAAGGTGGCTGACATCCCGAACACGGACAGGCTTATATGCGAAGAGGCGTTCGAAGCAGGAGCTAGCGCGGTCATCGTTCACGGCTTCACTGGACGTGACAGTCTTATGGAATGCGTGAACTCAGGGAAGGAGCATCGCGGGGATATCTATGTTGTTACAGAAATGAGCCACCCTGGAGCACTTGAATTCTTGCAGCCTGCAGCATATGAGCTTGCACATCTCGCAGTGGAATGCGGGGCAACTGGTGTGGTGGCGCCAGCAACGCGTCCCGAACGATTAAGGGAGATACGCAGAATTGTTGGGAACATGTCAATAATCTCTCCTGGCGTGGGAGCGCAGGGAGGAAGCGCAGCCGAAGCCATAAGGGCGGGAGCAGATTATGTTATAGTGGGACGCAGCATTTATAATTCAAAAGCTCCGGGAATGCAAGCTCATAAAATCGTCCGTGAGATCGAAAATGCCTGTGATGATAAAACATAGCTGAAATGTGATGAACCCTATGAGTACTGAGGCATTTTGATTGAAAATACAAAGAAAGTCATATTACGGCATTACCGAAAAATAAATTAGTTAATTATATAATCTAAGCCATCATATATAAAGGCTGGAAATTTCATCTTTTATCCATAAAACCTATTAACCCTTACAGCATAGGAAACGCCGAGGCATGACAATGAAAGAAATACTCGAGATACTGGAAAGCAATCCGAGAATCGAACCCAGAGAGATCGCGACCATGATAGGTATCACAGAAACGCAAGCTGCCTCAAAGATAAAGCAACTGGAGAAAAAGGGAATCATACGCAAATATAAGACAGTGATAGACTGGGAAAAAGCGGGAGAGGAGTACGTTTATGCTATAATAGAGTTAAAAGTCGCTCTGCGCTCAAGGACAGGGTACGACGCCATCGCTGAGAGGATAGCGAAATTCCCTGAGGTAAGGTCTGTCAGGCTCATCTCAGGAGATCACGATCTGTCGCTTACAGTTCGAGGACGGTCTATGAAAGACGTGGCTTTTTTCGTAGCAGAAAAGATCGCAACGCTGGAGCAGGTGCAGGGGACTGTAACTCATTTTGTGCTGCGGACATACAAGGAGGATGGAGATGTCTTATTCGAGAAAGAGCGCTCAGAACGCCTTGCTGTCTCGCCCT
>JAJRAP010000157.1 GCA_028679855.1 Candidatus Methanoperedens sp. | reverse complement strand
TTGCCTGGAGAATGGTCGCACCATCATTTGTGATCACGATATCTCCCATTGAGTCCACGAGCATTTTATCCATACCCTTTGGTCCCAGGGTCGTCCTTACTGCTGCTGCCACAGCCCTGGCAGCCATGATATTGTTACGCTGCGCATCTCTTCCTTTTGTTCTCTGACTGCCTTCTCTTAGAATGAAGATTGGCTGTCCTGCTAATTGTCCTGTCATAAATAACCTCCATCAAAATTTTATTCTATTCAAATCTTTACAAGCAGAACCCCTACATATTATTAATAAGTCTATAAGGTATTAATAATTAGCGGAATGAAGTATAAAGCAAACATTTATATTATGTGATATAGAATTTTCAACTGGGGGCTTATATGAAATTTGGTCACATATAAACAAAATCCTTTAAATGAAAATATACTGTTCAAGGAGTCATGCTGTGAGGCTGAAAGGCAAGGTCGCAGTCGTTACTGGAGCGGGGACGGGGATTGGCCAGGCAATCGCCGCATATTTTACGGCAGAAGGTGCCTCTGTCACGGTCAACTGCCACGAACGAAAGGCACAGGAGACAGTGGATAGAATCAAGAAGGTTGGTGGAATGTATATCGTAGTGCAGGCTGATGTCTCAAAAGCGGATGATGTTGATCGGCTTATCAATAGAACCATTGAAAAATTCGGGAGGCTTGACATACTTGTTAACAATGTGGGAATATACAGATCACATCTTGCCCATGAGACGAGCAAAGAAGAATGGAACGCGGTAATCGATGTAAATCTGAAAGGGGCTTTTCTCTGCTCAAAGCGTGCCATACCTGAGATGCTAAAAAACGAAAATGATGTAATAAAGGGCAGGATTATCAACATAGCCTCTATCGCCGGTATCGTGGGCTTCGCGGCGAGTCCTGCCTATTGCGCATCAAAAGGAGGATTGATCCTCCTCACAAAAGAGATGGCGCTGGATTATGCGACCCATATTAATATCAATGCTATTTGCCCCGGGGTGATTGAGACACTTATGACCTCGGAGCTTCTCAGAGACCAGGATGCAAGAAAGGACATCATGTCTGCGACTCCGGCAGGAAGAGCAGGAAGACCTGAGGAAATAGCAGGTGCAGCAGTGTTTCTTGCCTCTCCTGATGCAGATTTCATCACTGGGGCATCGCTTGTCATTGATGGAGGATGGTCGATAAAATAATCGCTTTCTATTGATACTTTATTCGAATCTTTTTTCTACGGAAGCAACGTGACCTTGAAATCCCTCAGCCTCAGCCAATCTGACAATAATATCCTTCAAATTTTTTAGCCCGAATTCGTTTATTATTTGCACACAGGATTTCTTTATGAAATGGTCTACATTCAGGGCTGACACCATTCTTGCATATCCTGCTGTTGGAAGTACATGGTTAGTACCGGAAGCATAATCACCTGCAGCAGCAGGTGCATATTTCCCTATTGATATAGAACCAGCATGCTGTATCTTTTCAAGAACACTCAATGGTTCAGCTACCATTATTTCCAAATGCTCTGGAGCAAGCTTGTTTGACATAACTATGCCTTCATCCAGGTGGTTTGCTATCAGAATGGCAGCGTGTTCTAAAGATTTTTCAATAATATCCCTTCTTGGCAGAATTTTTGACTGAAACTCAAGTTCCTTTTTAACTTCCTCAGCAAGCTTAGAAGACGTTGTGATCAGAATAGCTGTAGCCTTTGGGTCATGCTCGACCTGTGCTATCATATCTGCCGCTATCCAGCCTGCCACTCCGCTTTCGTCTGCAAGAACAACTACCTCGGAAGGACCTGCTGGAAAATCTATCTCGACTGTGTTCCTGACAAGCATTTTTGCTGATGTAACATAAATGCTACCAGGCCCTACTATCTTATCCACCGATGGTATGGTCTCTGTTCCAAAAGCCATGGCTGCAATGGCATGCGCCCCGCCAACTTTGAATATCCTGTCCGCCCCTGCTATGTCTGCAGCTACCAGGGTAAGCGGGTTAATTTTACCATCTTTATTCGGCGGCGTACATACTATTACTTCCACAACCCCGGCTACTTTTGCTGGAATTACAGTCATCAGGGCAGTGGAAGGATATGCAGCAGTTCCGCCTGGCACATAGACGCCCACACTTGCGATAGGGGTTACTTTGTAACCGAGGGTAAGACCAGGCTCAACTTCTGTAAGCGAAAGACCTGCTTCTACCTGGCTGCCATGATAGGCTGCTATATTGGCGGCAGCATTTTCCAGTGCTTCAATAAGTTCTGGTTCTACCTCTTCGTATGCATTTTCTATCTCGATATCTTCCACTTCAATATTCACAATATCTGCTCCGTCGAATTCCTTTGTGAACTTTTTTAGAGCATCATCGCCTTCTTTTTTTACTTCATTTATTATTACGCTCACGTCATCCATCACTTTAAAAAATTCCACTTCTCTTAGCATAATATGTTCCATATCTTCCTGGGCTAGTTCAGAAATTTTTTTGTACAGCATGAAGGACACCCTGATAGTAAATTATCCTTTAAGCTGATAATCTTAATGGAATAGCTTTTAAAAATAGCCTCATGCAGTTGTTAAACAATCTCATGATCCTGGAGCATATACAGTATAATTTCTCCATGGTTAAAAAGAAGGCGATATATCTGCGGAAACTGTTTATAGATTTCTTTTATTGTAACTTTTCCACTGAAAAATTCCTCAAAATCCCTGACTTTACCTATCATTAATACATCCCTCCACCCTTCCTTTCCCTTACATTTATTTGCTTTCATCACGTAACCAGCAGCTTCAATTCTTTCCAGATACTCAGCCAGATGAGTATTTTTTATTCTTATCTTTCTTTTACCATCGATAAAGGAAATCTCTTTCATTTACTCCTCACTTACCCTATACTTTCCCCTTAAAGGAATGTATAGCACTTCACAGATAACCTTTCTTATGATACATTTTTCGCTCTTTTCAAGCAAGACAAGATTCTGAACCCCATGTTCTATCACAGGTGCAATTAGCCTCCCACCTATCCTGAGCTGTTCTATCAAAGGAGGAGGAATCTCGGTGCATGCCGCAGTGATACAGATCCTGTCATATGACAACATATCTGGATACCCAAGACCTCCGTCACCTTTCACAAGGATAATATCCCTATAACCTAAATTTTCAAGATTTTTCCTGGCAAATTCATAAGTCAATGGGTCGATTTCAATGGATACAACAAGACCGTCATGTCCAACGATTTCCCTTGCCAGCGCAGTGCCGTAGCCGGATCCAAGACCAACTTCGAGGAATTTATGGCTTTTATCCAGACCAAGGTGCTCATAAAAGAGAGGATAACTGTGCGGGCATGATATAGTCGCTTTCTCTCCAGGAAGGGGGAGAGGAACTTCAAGATAGGCATAATCCCTGTAAAGAGATGGTATGAACTCTTCTCTCGGAACCTTCAGCATTGCATCCTTTATGCGTTCTGACCTGAGAAAGCCCTGGTTAATGAGCCACTTCACTTTCTCCTCCCTTTCCTTTTTAAATTCTTCTTTGCTTTTAGCAGGTTCTTTTGGCGGCGGGATTATCCAGCCCGGATTTTTATTTTTATCATGATTACTATCTATTAAAGGTTCCATGACAATCTTCCAGTGCTTTTCCTTATCTGATGGAAATTCTAACCAGAACGACAAGACCTCGGCTGATGGTAAATAATAAAAAAAAGTTTGCAAGCAATGATACTTTTAGAATTTATTATTATATAATCTAATATCTCTTTGGTTTATGTTTCTGGTAGCATTCCTAGCAGTATACCGGTCTGTCGCCGGATGGCTTGAAAGGTACTTCAGTTTCCTTACCGCAGTCTGCGCAAGTTGCCTTGTGCATCTCTCTCGGACCGCTCGGTCTAAAGCTACCTCTTCTTTCGCGGAAGCCGCCTCTTCTTTCATCGCTCATATGTTAATCTCCTGTTTTGGTTCTTCTGCTTAAAAGGGATTCAAGCCCGGGGGGGAACCAAATCCATAGTTATTCCGCACACGGTTTTACCTGTGTTTGGCATTTCTATATCATTTAAGCCATTTATAAATTTCGGTTATCAGAACTGATTACTCACACTATTTGGATATGGCAAAGCTTGAAGCTCAAAAGCCAAATTTTATAGGGCTGAAGGCTAATCTAAAGAATAGGGAGCGGAAATCAAATGCCTTATAGATTTCTTGAGGATATTGCAACCGGCGATGCAGCCTTCGAAGCCGAGGGTAGAACCTTAGAAGAACTTTTTAGAGAGGCAGCCGTTGCTACTTTTGAGGTAATGGTTGACACGAAGGGGGTGGAGCCGTGGATAACCAAGGAGGTTGAGCTGAAAAACGAGGCTGTCGACGGTCTTCTCTTTGACTGGCTCTCAGAGTTGGTCTACCTGAAGGATGCTGAGGCAGTTCTCTTTTGCAAATTCAATGTGAACATTAAAAAAAATGATGCCTATGAGCTAAAGGCGAATGCCTCTGGCGAGAATATCAACCAACAAAAACACATCCTCAGGTCCGATGTGAAG
>JAJRAP010000156.1 GCA_028679855.1 Candidatus Methanoperedens sp. | reverse complement strand
GAATGACATCAATGTTCCTGCAGTAGCCAGCCAGTGCCTCATCGATGCTGTTGTCCACTACTTCATAGACCAGGTGGTGAAGCCCTTTTGAATCCGTGCTGCCAATGTACATTCCGGGGCGCTTACGTACAGGTTCAAGACCCTCCAGTACCTGGATCTGTGCTGCACCGTATTCCTTATTCGCTGTCTCCATATCGATTTCCTTCGGTCTCTAATTATCTTCAATACATATATACCTTATTACTTCAATGCATAGCGATTTTAAGTTTTATTTAATAAGCATTATTCATTTTATCTTTCTGATTTTCAATAAATGTACCTTGCCTGGAAGATATCAAAGAAACAATTTACAGGTCATGCCAAAGAAATTATGTATCAATAGGGAATTAGATGATAGAAAATACTATGAAAATTTCAGTAATCGGGACCGGATATGTCGGTATAGTCAGCGGGTCATGCTTTGCTGAACTCGGGCATGATGTGATATGTGTTGATGTGGACCGCACGAAGATAGACCAGATAAACGCGGGTGTACCGCCGATATATGAAGATGGTCTTTCCGAACTGCTGAAAAAGCATGCCGGGCATAGATTAAGTGCAACTTCTGATTATGAGTTCGCAGTATTGAACTCGGATGTATCGTTCATATGCGTGGGCACCCCCTCAGATTCCATGGGCAATATCGACCTGGGTATCGTGAGAGCAGCAAGCGTAAGCCTGGGCGACGCGCTAAATAAGAAGAAAAGCTACCATGTTGTAGTTGTAAAAAGCACGGTCGTGCCTGAAACAACGGAGAAAGTAGTCCTCCCGATCATAGAAAAGCACTCTGGAAAGGGCTCCGGGGATTTCGGTATTGCCATGAACCCCGAGTTCCTGCGCGAAGGCAAGGCTGTCCATGATTTCATGCACCCTGACAAGATAGTTGTGGGCTCGCTTGATAAAAGATCTGGCGATATCGTAGCATCTCTTTACAACGGGCTTGAATGCGAGGTAACAAGGACAAATCCACGCACCGCTGAGATGATAAAATATGTAAATAACTCGTTCCTTGCGACAAAAATATCCTTTTCGAATGAGGTTGGCAACATCTGCAAAGAACTGGGCATAGATACCTACGAGGTAATGAAAGCGGTAGGCAAAGACTTCAGGATAGGGCCGCATTTTCTCAACTCAGGAGCAGGTTTTGGCGGTTCATGTTTCCCCAAAGACGTAAAAGCGCTCATCGGGAAGGCGCAGGAGATAGGATATGATCCACAGCTCCTGAAGTCAGTGATCGCTGTGAACGAAAAGCAGCCGTCAAGAATGGTGAAACTGCTAAAAGACAGGCTGGGCAGCATCAAAGGTAAAAAGATAACAGTGCTTGGACTTGCGTTCAAGAACGATACTGACGATATCAGGGAATCAAGATCTATTCAGGTGATAAAGGAACTGCTCGATAATGGAGCAAAAGTACTTGCTTATGATCCCATGGCGAACGAAAATATGAAAAAACTCTTCGGGAACGTGGAGTACCACGACTCTGCTGTCGATGCGCTTAGCGGGGCTGATGCGTGTCTTGTAATGACAGAATGGGAAGAGTTCAAGCAGTTTGATAAAGAATTTGAAGTTATGAAAAAAAGGCTTGTAATAGACGGGCGGCATATGCTTACTCCGGGTAGAGATATAGAATATGTTGGGCTGTGCTGGTAGCTTTTATCCATCCATCTGAGAGATCGATTTTAGCTTAAAACGGAAGATAAATATAAGAAGACGTCAAGTTCTGATGGCATGGGCAAGGAGATGAAAGCATAAAATCAATAATACTTGCAGGCGGCTCAGGAACGCGCTTGTGGCCTCTCTCCCGCGAACAGTATCCCAAACAGTTTTTAAAATTTGGCAAAACCTCATTGTTCCAGGATACGCTTAAAAGATGTCTTACGCTCTCAGATATCACAGAGATATTCGTGGTGACCAACGAATCCCAGAAATTTTTCGTGTCAGGACAGATAAAAGAGTGTGGATACGATATTCCTGTTGAGAATATACTGATAGAGCCAAAAGGAAAAAATACGCTTCCTGCCATCTGTTTCGGGATGCGGGAGATAGAAAAAAGGTATGGTAAATCCGCTGTCGGAGTGTTCCCGTCAGATCACATACTCGACAAAGGCATCATGAAGATCATTGCAGGTGCGGAATCGATGGCTACTGACAGCCTTGTGACCTTTGGTATAACTCCCCGGTCCCCGCATACAGGTTACGGATACATAAAACCCGGCCAGGCGCTCGGAGATGGATTCGGGGTACTTGAGTTCAGGGAAAAACCTGTGCTCGCCCAGGCTAAAAAATATGTAACAGAAGGATGTCTCTGGAACAGCGGCATGTTCCTGTTCAACACGGAGCTGTTTTTTTCTGAACTTAAAACATATGTGCCAGATGTTTTTAAGGCGTTTGAAGCTATGGCGTCAGTAAAGCTTCTGTCTTAAAATTTTTTATCCACCCTTCAATATCTATATCAGAAACATCATCCAATTCATCCCCAATCAGTTCAATTAGCTTTTTAAGAATCACAGGTCT
>JAJRAP010000155.1 GCA_028679855.1 Candidatus Methanoperedens sp. | reverse complement strand
GAACCTACTTGGAATGGTGGACTTTGGGAAAAATTGACTAAAGATGAAAATGAGAACCTAAATATTTTAAAGAAAAATATTAATGAACGGTTGATTCCAAGCATTAAAAGCATTACTAAAGATAATGAAGAAGAAGTAAATAAAGTATATTCAAACTTGGAAAAATTAGCTCAATATCTATTAAGTCCAACAATCTCAGAACTTAAAAATTTAAACTAGTCTATGTTGGAATTAAAAGAATACCCAATAGAAAAACATCTATTTAGACTTAATTATTTTCATCCTTATAAGGTTCACATATATGTCTTTGTAATTATATGTGCTATAAGTGTTATTGCTTATCATTTAGGTATTTACATAAATGCTTCGATTGATACCGCTTTTTCTGGTTCAATCGGACTTTTTGGGGCGCTTTTAGCAGGATATATGATATTTATAATAAAAAAGTAAAGTTGACTAATTTTTAGACAAATATTCTTGAACTGCCTCACGAACCAAAAACGTGTTGAAAAGTGAGGAAAATTCTGGAATATTGAGGTAAATCATGGGCTAATAGGAATTTTTTGGTGAAAAAAATCAAATTTTTTCTGAAAAATCCTGAAATTCATGAAAAGACTGATGAATTTACGATGAATTTAAGGGGTTACCCGACAATACCAGTAATATAGGAACAAGTTGTATTTTGATAGATATTTAAAAAGTCCCAAGACTAACGTGACACTATGGTTTTATAACAGCCCAATACATTAAAATAGAATCCCTGCTAACTAAATAACAGGGTGAAGTGTTTTGCAGGAATACAAACTTTTTATTAATGGCGAATGGGTAGATTCAGGGACAGGCGAAACGTTTGAAGATGTAAACCCAGCCACGCTTGAAACAATAGCACATCTCCAGAAGGCATCTGTCGACGACGTACAGCGCGCGGTTGAAAGCGCAGAGGAAGCATTTGATTCATGGAGCGGCAACCCCGCACCGCTTCGCGGAAAGATCCTTTTCAGGGCTGCACGCATGCTTGAGGAACGAAAGGAGGAACTTTCACGCCTCATGACGAAGGAGATGGGAAAGATTCTAAAGGAGGCAAGGGGAGACGTCCAGGAAGCCATCGATATGACCTACTACGCAGCAGGTGAGGGCAGGCGGCTGCTGGGTGAGACCACACCTTCGGAACTACCCAACAAGTTCTGCTTGACCGTGCGAAGACCAATAGGTGTTGTTGGACTCATTACCCCCTGGAACTTCCCGCTCGCAATCCCTGCCTGGAAGATTATGCCGGCGCTCATCTCAGGGAATACCATCGTGTTCAAGCCAGCAAGCGACACGCCGCTTCTCTCCATCGAGCTTGTGAAAATACTCACAGAGGCAGGGCTTCCGAAAGGCGTCCTGAACCTGGTGATGGGCGAGGGAAGCACTGTGGGCAGTGCTATCGTGCACAATAAGAGCATCAGGGCGATCTCATTTACAGGCTCTGTGGAAACAGGCAGATGGGTACTTAGCGAAGCTGGAAAGGACATGAAGAGGGTCTCTCTTGAACTTGGCGGGAAGAACCCCATAATTGTGATGGATGATGCTGACATGGAACTGGCTATAGACGGCGTGCTGTGGGGCGCTTTCGGAACTACTGGCCAGAGATGCACAGCCGCAAGCCGTGTTATAGTGCATGAGAAGATACTGCCTGCATTCCAGAAGAAGCTAATCGATAGAGCAAGAAAGCTTAAACTCGGTAACGGTCTTGATGAAAACACAGATATGGGGCCGGTCATCAATAATTCACAGCTCCAGAAAGTTTCAAAATATGTAGAAATTGGAAAAAAGGAAGGCGCAAAACTGGCGCTGGGCGGAAAGACCGCCAGACCCCTGCCCGGATATTTCTTCGAGCCCACAATATTCATTGATGTATCTTCAGATATGAGAATAGCCCAGGAGGAGATCTTCGGCCCGGTTCTCTCTATAATAAGTGCAAGCAGCCTCGATGAGGCTATCGGTATTGCTAACTCTGTGGTGTACGGGCTGTCGTCTTCTATTTATACAGAAAATATAAAAAATGCCTTCAAGGCTATTGAAAAGCTTGATTCGGGAATAACATACATCAATGCCCCCACAATAGGTGCAGAGATACACCTTCCTTTTGGCGGTGTGAAAGCCACAGGGAACGGAACGCGTGAGGCTGGGACTAATTCAATAGAGGAGTTCACAGAAATAAAAACCGTCTATTTCGATTACAGCGGACGGCTCCAGAAAGCGCAGATAGATGTGGAGTAAATATGAGAAAAATAACAAATATATCCAGGGATATAATAGCCCGGGATAATAAGGTTGTATGCTCGCTAACGCGGCCATATGATCTGGTGGTAGATCATGCCGAAGGCTCAACGATATATGATGTTGAGGGTAACAGCTACATCGATTTTGCAGCAAGCGTGGCTGTGATGAACATAGGGTATAACTGCAAAGCGGTCAAAAAGGCTGTTTGTTCCCAGCTTGAAAAGATGGTGCACTGTGGTTTTTCGGATTTTTATGCTGAAATGCCAGTAAGACTTGCTGAGAAACTCTGCGCGATGACACGGTACGATAAGGTCTTTCTCTCAAACTCTGGAGCTGAAGCCGTGGAGGCAGCCATGAAGCTTGCTTTCTGGTACACAAAAAGAAGCAATATGATCGCATTCTACCGGGCTTTCCACGGAAGGACGCTTGGAGCGCTCTCTCTTTCAGGTTCAAAGAGGCGGCATAAAGAGCATTTTCCATCTCTGCAGGTCGTGCACTCACACTATGCTTACTGCTACCGCTGTCCTTTCAATCTTGAGTATCCGGGATGCGGGGTGTATTGTGTTGAGGAGATCGAACGAACGATCTTTAAAAGAGAGCTTTCACCAGAAGATACCGCAGCCATCGCCGTGGAACCCATACAGGGAGAGGGCGGGTTCATCGTCCCGCCGGTCGAGTTCCATAAAGAGCTTCGAAGGATCTGCAATGAGAATGATTTGCTTCTTATCGCAGATGAGATTCAAAGCGGTGGATTCCGCACAGGGAAGTTCATGGCTATGGAGAACTTCGGGGTAAGGGCTGATATCGTGTGCATGTCAAAATCCATTGGTGGAGGTATACCTCTTGGAGCTACGCTTTCTACGGATAAAATAATGAGCTGGCAGCCCGGAGCGCATGCCAATACTTTTGGCGGAAACCTGCTTGCAGCAGCTGGCGGGCTTGCCACACTTGAATTCATGGAAAAAAGCAGGCTCGGGGATAAGGCTGTTGGCAAGGGGAATTATATTATTAAGCGCCTGAAAGAACTAAAAGATGATCATCCTCTGATAGGGGATGTTCGGGGGATAGGTCTCATGATAGGTACGGAACTTGTTGAAAAGAATAAGATACCAGCGGCGCAAAAGCGTGATATCATAGTTAAAAAGGCACTTGACGGGGGATTGATACTTCTGCCTGCTGGTGACTCTGTTATCAGGTTCGTGCCGCCGCTTATTATTTCAATGAATGAGATAGATAAAGGGCTTGAGATATTTGAGAGGGCGCTCAAGGGTGTTCAGGATAGTTGATAATTTAGCTATCTGCCCAATTATTTATGAAGCTAAACATATTTTTTCGAATTGCAATCACTCTATCGCCAATCTTACTGCATCCTCGATATCTGCAACTTCCCTCACATCAATCCCCACATCCCCCACATCGCTCAATTGCCCTTCTGGCACAAGGAACAAAACCGCCCCATTTTCTTTCGCAGCCAGCGCTTTTGCCCTGGCTCCGCCTATCCTTCCAATAGTATGATCTTCATTGATCGTGCCCGTTATGTACACACCATTCCTGAACGACTTCCCCTGAAGCGCAGCTATCATAGCAAGAGTAATTGCTGCACCTGCACTTCCTCCTGATATCGAGATTTTC
>JAJRAP010000154.1 GCA_028679855.1 Candidatus Methanoperedens sp. | reverse complement strand
GGGAGTAAAGTCACCATGACACCCCCCATCATCGACAACCACATGCACCTCAACCCCTCCGGGCGCTGCCTCGAAGCCGTCCGCGAATTCGCCCGCGCCGGAGGCACACACATTGTCCTGGTATCGCTCCCCCCCTGGTCTCTTGGCATCGAAATAAACGCACCCGATGATTACAGGAAAGTGTTCGATAAAATCCTCAAAATAGCGCGCCGCGCAGAGGAAGCAGAGAAAGTTAAAGTATTCGTGGTGCTTGGCGTGCATCCTGCCGAGCTTACAAAATACTACGGGCGCCTTGGTCTTGCGCGCGCCGTTGAGATAATGAAGGGGGGGCTTGAAATAGCGCGCGAATATGTTGATAAAGGGCTTGCTGTGGGTCTAAAGTCTGGGCGCCCCCATTACCCTGTAGAACCTAAAATATGGGAGACTTCTAACGACATCATGCACCGCAGTTTTGAGCTTGCGAGGGATGCTGGCTGCGCGGTACAGCTTCATACCGAAAGCTCCACGGAAGAAGGGCTCATGGAAATTGTTGGGATCGCCAGGGATACCGGATTAGCTCCTGAAAAAGTAATCAAACATTTTTCGCCCCCTATGGTCAACATATGCGAAAAGACAGGCATTTTTCCGAGCGTCCTGGCTGGCGAGGATGCCATTGAAAAAGCCCTTTCTGAAGGTTCGCGCTTCATGATGGAAACAGATTACATCGACGATCTAAAAAGACCGGGTTCTGTACTCGGACCGAAAACCGTGCCAAAGAGGACAAAACAACTTATTCCTGAATGGGGCGAAGATGTTTTCTGGAAGATACATAAGGAAAACCCGGAAAAGGTGTACGGTGTGGAGATCATTTTATAACTGCAATTTCAAACTGTAATTTCAGAAATTTATATAGCCATCTTCTTAGAATTAAACCAACTCTATATGATCCGGGACTATCTCACCATCGACGATATCAATGTAAAAGGAAAGACGATTCTATGCAGGCTTGACCTGAATTCTCCAATGGACCCGAAAGGAATAATCCTTGACTACAGCAGGTTCAAAAGCCACCTCATGACCTTAAAGGAACTTGAAGATTCCAGAGTTGTCATCTTATCCCACCAGAGTCGCCCCGGAAAAAGTGATTTCACCACTATGGAACCGCATGCAAGATTGCTTTCAAAATTATCGCGCCTGAACGTGGATTATATCGACGATATATTTGGTTCGCATGCCATTGATTCCATTAAAAATATGAATGAAGGGGAAATCATCATGCTTGAGAATACCCGTTTCTACTCTGAGGAGTCGCTTGAGCGCACTCCGAAAGAACACATCATGACCCATATGGTAAAGCGCCTCACACCAGTGTGCGACATCTTCTTGAACGATGCCTTCTCCGTATCACACAGGTCTCACCTGTCTGTAACAGGCTTCACATATGTGCTTCCGAGCATCGCAGGAAGGGTGATGGAAAAAGAGATAGATTCCCTTTCCAGGGGACTGTCTTGCTCTGAACGCCCATGCATTTACGTGCTTGGCGGCGCAAAAGTGGATGATTCCATCAAGGTCACAAAAAACGTACTCGAGCGGGGCTGCGTGGACAGGGTACTTGTCACAGGAGTTGTCGCGAACGTTTTCCTTTCAGCATCTGGCGCAAATATTGGAAGGGCCAATTTGAACTTTATTGAAAAGCAGGGATATCTCGATCAAATAGATATTGCCCGCGACCTCCTTAAACGCTTCAAGAAAAACATCGGATTACCCGTTGATGTAGCGCTGAATAATAACGACGAGCGTGAGGAAGAAAAGGTCAGCAACCTGAACACTGAGCTTCCTATCCATGATATCGGTATCGAGACCATGGTGAATTTCTCTCGCGAGATAAGCAGTGCAAAGACGGTTGTAATGAACGGACCTGCGGGTGTTTTTGAAAATGAGACCTTTGCACTGGGCACCAACGAACTGATAAAAGCAGGAATTAAATCAGGTTTTTCGGTCGTTGGTGGTGGGCATATCGCAGCAGCAGCAGAACAGCTTGGCGTTTCGAACAAGTTCTCCCATGTGAGCACGGGCGGTGGAGCCTGTATCGATTTCCTTGCAGGTGAAAAACTGCCCGGGATCGAGGCTTTGAAGGAGGCTGCAACTAAGTTCAGGCAATAATAACTGCCATTTCAGTTCATTTTCTTGAACGTTATTTCATCCTTCTTCACATCGATCTCAACAGTATCTCCTTCAGTGAATTCCTTATTCAATATTTTCATCGCCAGGGGGTCAAGTATCCTGTGCTGTATCGTACGCTTGATCGGTCGCGCCCCGTATAGCGGATCGTAACCTGCCTTTGCAACGAAGTCCCTGGCTTTCTGTGTGAGTGAAATGGTTATTTTACGTTCAGAAAGACGCTTGCCCAGTATCCCGAACTGTATATCCACGATCTTCATTATCTCCGGAAGTTTAAGCGAGTGGAAGATGATTATCTCATCAAGCCTGTTCAGGAATTCGGGCTTAAAATTCTGGTGTACGATCTCTAAAACTCTTTCCCTCATCTCTTCTTCTTTATCACCAAGCTCAAATATCCACTGGCTCCCGATATTAGAGGTCATTATTATCACGGTATTCTTGAAATCCACAGTGCGCCCGTGACCGTCAGTGAGCCTTCCGTCGTCGAGTATCTGGAGAAGAAGGTTGAATACATCTGGATGCGCTTTCTCGATCTCATCGAACAGGATGACAGCATAAGGGCGCCGCCTCACTGCTTCTGTGAGCTGCCCGCCTTCCTCATAGCCCACATAACCTGGCGGAGCGCCTATGAGCCTTGATACCGTGTGTTTTTCCATGTACTCGCTCATGTCAAGGCGTATCATCGCCGTCTCGTCGTCGAAGAGGAACTCCGCAAGGGCGCGCCCAAGCTCGGTCTTCCCAACGCCCGTTGGTCCCAGGAACATGAACGAACCGATCGGTCGCTTCGGGTCTGATATCCCTGCGCGCCCGCGCCTGACAGCGTTCGCAACTGCAACAACAGCTTCATCCTGCCCAACCAAGCGTTGTTTTATCCGCTCTTCCATGTGCACGAGCTTTTGCATCTCCCCCTCCAGCATCCTGCTCACAGGGATGTGAGTCCATCTTGACACCACTTCCGCGATATCTTCCTCGTCCACTTCTTCCTTGAGCATCTTCTGGTCTTTCTGGAGTTCAATGAGTTTCTTATTTTCTTCATCTATCTGCTTCTGGAGGTTTATCAATACGCCATACCTTAATTCTGACGCCTTTTCAAGATCGCCTTCAAGTTCGGCTTTTTCCGAGTCCATGCGAGTTTTTTCTATATCTCCTTTTATCCGGCGTATCTTCTGGATAGCATCTTTTTCAAGCTGCCAGTGGGTCTTCATAGAGCTGCTTTTCTCTTTCAGGTCAGAGAGTTCTTTATCGATCTTTTCCAGGCGTTCTCTTGAGTATTCGTCCTTTTCTTTTTTCACAGCCTGCTTTTCTATCTCAAGCTGCCTTATCTTCCTCACTATGTCATCAAGCTCCGCCGGCATGCTATCTATCTCCATCCTGAGCTTTGATGCTGCCTCGTCGATCAGGTCAATCGCCTTGTCGGGAAGGAACCTGTCTGTTATGTAGCGGTGAGAGAGTACAGCGGCTGCGATAATCGCAGCGTCCTGAATGCGAACTCCATGATGTACTTCGTATTTTTCCTTCAGGCCGCGCAGAATGGAAATCGTCTCGTCCACAGTTGGTTCTCCCACAAGCACGGGCTGAAACCGCCGCTCCAACGCAGCATCCTTCTCGATGTGTTTGCGGTACTCGTTAAGGGTTGTCGCACCAACGCAGCGCAGGTCTCCGCGCGCAAGAGCAGGCTTCAGGAGATTGGAGGCATCTATAGCCCCTTCTGCTGCTCCTGCACCCACAAGAGTGTGCAATTCGTCGATGAAAAGTATGATTTCCCCTTCTGAATCCTGTACTTCTTTTATCACGGCTTTGAGACGCTCCTCGAATTCACCCCTGAATTTTGTACCAGCAACAAGTGCTCCCATGTCAAGTGCCACAACTTTTTTATCCTTGATGGGCTCAGGCACGTCCCCCATGAATATGCGTAGCGCCAGTCCTTCTGCTATTGCAGTTTTGCCGACACCGGGCTCACCAATCAGCACAGGGTTATTCTTGGTTCGCCGCGAGAGCACCTGAAGCACCCTGCGTATCTCGATGTCCCTGCCTATTACGGGATCGAGCTTGCCGCGGGAGGCGAGTTCTGTGAGGTCACGACCGTATTTTTTGAGAGCCTGATATTTCTTGAGCTCCTGGAGTACCCTGTAAATTTCCTCTTTGGTAACACCATTTTCGTTCAAAAGCCTTGATGAAAAGCTGTTCTTTTCATTCACCATAGCAATCAAAAGATGATCTGTATTCAATAGTTCCTCCTGAAGCATTTTCATTTCATTGAATGCATCCGAAACCACCTGGTTCAGTCTTGCGGATATGTAAACTTGACCTTCGCCAGCACCTTCGACACGAGGCAATCTGTTTATTTCATCTTCGAGTTGGCTTAAAATCCATCCAATATTAACCCCAAGTTTTTGAAGGATTTTAAGGGCAAGACTATCTTTTTGATTGATCATGGAAATAAGAAGATGTTCAACATCGATTTGCTGTTGTTTCCTGCTGATCACAAGTTTCTGAGCACTTGCAAAAGCTTCCTGTGCTTCTAAAGTAAATTTATCAAATTCCATAATAATCTATATAGGTAATTAGAGTTTTAAGATTAAAGGCTTGCGTTGATAGTTAATTCGGAACTGATGATATGGGAACTTGGGATAGACAACCGGATTGGAAAGAAATAGATGAAGAGATCGGTAGAGGTGGGAAAAGAACAAATAGAGTGATGCCTCAATTGATAAAAAATAGTCATCTTCTCTTTGCTCTTTCCGACCCACGCCGTGCATCGGGCGGACGGCGGTTTGCGACACTTTCATGCAAAAATAATTCAGGCTGTCCGGCGCCGCGCCGCCGGGGGACGAGTTGTGTATGGAGGGCATGGACGCGTGGAATGGGGGCGCAGTTTCCACATTTTGCAGCGGCGTCGGGGGGGGACAGGCTGCCGTCTGGGAGAGAGGGGCGGCGCGCGGGGTTAGGGGGAGGGGGCGGGAGGATGGATTGTGGTAGGGATGCTGGGGTTTCTTATATTGTGTTGTGTTTTTTTGGGACAAATGAGTTTAATTTAAATAAAAGTAAAGCTAACTAATTGCTATCATAAAGTGATGAAATGCAAAAATTTAAAGAAGAATTCGACAATCTTGAATTGATTGAAAAAAGGTTCGAGATACTGGCTTGCTCCAGATTGCGGGATAAAGACCGGATAAAAAAGGCAGTTTCGGTTCAGGATAGATTGAGGAGTAAATCCAGGGCGTGGTCAGGGGCTGAAGAGATCAGAAAATGGCGAAACCAGCGAAAGTGAATATCGTATTCGTTCTGGATGCATCTGTTGTAATCAAGTGGTTCTCAGAAGAAGAATACACTGACAGAGCCTTGAAGTTAAGGGATGATTTTTTTAAAGGGGATATTGAGCTTGTTGTTCCAGACCTGATACTTTATGAAGTCTAAAAATTAAAGACTTGAAGTTTGTAAAATATATCGATGAAATTTAAGCCATTAATCTGCATTTTGCAGCGCCGCCCGGGGATGCGCTGCGCATGGGAGGCATGGGCGCGTGGAATGGGGGGCGGGTTTGTGTTGTTTGAGAGCTTTGCGGTTTTAGATGG
>JAJRAP010000153.1 GCA_028679855.1 Candidatus Methanoperedens sp. | reverse complement strand
TTGAAAAAGCGTAAGATTATAGGACTTCATCCAGGTATGAGCAAGAATTTCAAGATAAATACCTACGGTCTGAAGTTGGAACAGATAAAATACGTGGCAGAAGCTTTCAAAGATATTGCACTCACGAACGGAATAAAAGTAAAGGAATGAAAAATGAAATATGGAAGCCAGTGTTGGATCTGCGAAGCTCAAACTCCTCCAGGGAGACATTACTGAACAGGGAACTGATGCCATAGTGAATGCAGCCAACAGCAGTCTCATGGGTGGAGGCGGTGTGGACGGGGCGATACACAGGAAGGGGGGTGCGCAGATACTGGAAGAATGCAGGCTTATCAGGCGCTCGCTACCGGATGGGCTTCCTACAGGGGATGCGGTAGCAACAACAGGAGGGCGATTGAGGGCGAAAAAAGTGATCCATACGGTTGGTCCTGTCTGGAGTGGAGGAAATAACGGAGAGCCGGAAATGCTTGAGCGGGCTTACAGGAATTGTCTTGCGCTTGCCCTGAAAATGGGAATTAAGACCATATCATTTCCATCCATCAGCACAGGAGCATACGAATATCCTGTGGAGAAAGCAAGCAGGGTGGCGCTTCGGGCTGTTGTCGATTTCCTCGGGGAAAATACCGGGATCGAAGAGGTCAGGTTCGTGCTTCACAGCAAGCATGACCTGTGGATATATGAAGAGACGTTGGAAGGAGAAAAATTAAGGTATTGACATCATAACATCCGCCACTGTGAAAACCAGCATGCTCAAACTCACCGCAGCATTCACATTAAAGAACGCTACAGGTATGCTCCTAAAATTATCAGCCTTTACAAGCGTGTGCTCATACCATATAAGCGCCGCGATAACCACAAGCCCTGCCTTAAAAACGATCCCAAGATTCAGCACGAACATCAAACCGATAAGCAGCACCAGCATCATGATATGCGATGCGAAAGAGAACACCAGCGCATTCTTCACTCCAAAAAATGTCGGCACAGAAAAAAGCCCCTCTTTCTTATCAAAATCAAAATCCAAAAGCGAGTATATGATATCAAATCCAGCTACCCAGAAAGTAACAGCAAAAAGCAGCAGCAGCATTGCGAATTCGGATGCGCCGAACGGAAAGTTGACAACTCCCGTGACCGCAAGCCAGCCTCCCACAGGTGCATAGCCAAGATTCAGTCCCAGCACGAAATGAGAGATAGGACTGAAACGCTTGATGTATGGATATAAGATCGATGTGACTGGAATGATGGGCGACAACAGTAAGCAGAGCCAGTTCAATTGATATGAGGAAAAGAACAGCAGGAAGTATGATACAATAATGATCGCCCAAACCTCTTTCAAAGAGATCTTACCTGAGGGGAGTTCGCGACCTGCAGTCCTTGGATTTCTTGCGTCAATATCTTTATCGACAAGATTGTTCAATGCCATAGCTGCGCTCCTTGCGCCAAGGAACGCAAGCCCGACCCATAATAGGATCCTAAGCTGCGGCACTCCGCCAGTTGTAAGGATAGCGCCCAGGAAAGCACCAAGGTACGCGAACGGGACGGCGAACAGCGTATGCTTGAGTACCACGAAATCCGAATAAAGTTTAAGTTTGGATAGCATCACAACTCTTTTCTCTAATCATCGATATTACTCCCCAGATACAAATGATTAACCTTTACTTTATCGGCTCAGCAGGAAGCGGCAAGTCCTCACTCACTGGCGCATTCCTTGGATGGATGCAGGGACAGGGATATGATGCTGTGACAGTGAACCTCGATCCGGGCATAGAGAACGCGCCATACATCCCTGATGTGGATATCAGGGACTGGATAAAACTGAAAGATATAATGGAAGAGTACGGCGTGGGACCAAACGGGGCTCAGATAATCGCCGCTGACATGCTGGCTCTGAACATAGGTGAGATGAAAGAGATAATAGAAAGCTTTGAAACAGAATACGTTATTTTTGACACTCCAGGTCAGATGGAACTTTTCACCCTCAGGCAGTCGGGAAAAGTCCTTGTTGATTCTTTCGGTGCTGATAGATCCATAATCGGCTTCCTCTATGACCCTATTATATCAAAGACCCCATCGGGATTTATCACATTGATGCTTCAAGCAGCCTCTGTGCAGGTCAGGTTCAATGTTCCTTTCATGGGTATTCTTACAAAATCCGACCTCGTGAAAGATGAAGAACGTGAAGATATATTGAAATGGAGCAATGATTTCATTGAACTTGACGAAGCGATACATCATGAGATGCCAACTCTGCACAACCAGCTTAACATAGAGTTCTTGTCAGCCCTCATGTCATTCGATAAAGGGCAGAAGTTACTCCCGGTCTCATCCACATACGGATCGGGTATGGAGGATGTATATAATACAGTCCAGCAGATATTTTATGGCGGCGAAGACCTGAGCAGGGATTAATTATATAACATAATGATTAATTCTTTCAATTGCTGTAGTACGATACTATCTACAGATGGAGGAAACGTATGAAGATTAGACCTGTATCCGGCTGTGCCATCGGGAAAGGTATTTTTGCCTCATTTGCCCATTATGAGCAGACCGACATCTTGCCCCTTCGCCTTGTGACCGAGTGCAGACAAAAATACTCAAAGAACTGCAGTATTGATCTCTGTCCGAGATTCAAGAATGGTTTTCTGGGTTCACACAAGGTATCCTGGCAGAACGAGGGCGCCAGAATATAAAATTCTGCGCCTATATTTTTTTATACGATCACAGCATCTTGATAACCTGAGAATCAAAAGGAGCAACGGCTATGGAAATATTGAAAACAAAACCCGGCATCCACAAATCAAGAGGTGGACTCATCAGATCATTTGTAAACATTGAAAATGGAAGGATAAAAGACATAACGATCTCAGGGGATTTCTTCCTTTTCCCTGAAGAAGCGATCTTTAAAATACTTGAGAACTTAAAGGGTACATCTGCAAACCGTGAAGAGCTCCTGAAAAATATCGAAGATACCTATGAAAAAGAGAATATCCAGTCACCGGGGACGGCACCTTCTGATTTCACCGAATCCATAATGAAAGCTCTGGAGGCATAAAATGAAAGAATGGAGATTTATTGATTTCGGGCTTGTGGACATACGCGACATGATGGCTATGGATGAGGCGATATTGAAGGGCGATGAGGGGGACACCTTCTTTTTCTGGACGCCAAAGAAATCTATCATACTTGGTTTTTTCCAGAAAGCAGAAGTGGAGTTAGATCTTCCCAAATGCAAAGACTATATTATCACGAGGCGGATAAGCGGCGGCGGGATAGCGTTCTCAGATGACAGGTGCAGGCAGATAAACTACGGAGTTGTCGGGACTATCGACAACGACCTTTTCCCGCTTGATATAATTGAATCATATAAACAGGTATGCGGCGTCCTTATAGACACGCTTGTTCATTACGGTCTCAATGCAGCTTTTCGTCCCATCAACGATGTCACCGTGGACAACAAGAAGATATCTGGGAACGCCCAGACGCGCCGGGAAGGAAAGCTGCTCCAGAACGGGACACTGCTGCTTGATTTTGACATCGAGGAGATGCTGAGGATCTCCAACATCCCAAAGGAAAAGTTCCTTGATAAAAAAATTGCCTCTATCAGGGAGGGGCTGACATGGCTTGACAGGGAACTTGGCGAACAGCTAGACATGGAAGAAGTTAAGAATGTCATGAAGGACAAATTCGAAGAGCGCTTCCATGTGAAATTGAAAACTGGTACTCTTAGCAATAAGGAAAAAGAACTGACTAAAAGCTTACTTCCAAAATATTACTCCACTGAATGGGTATATCGCTGATGGAACATGACGTAATTGTCATAGGTGCAGGACCTGCCGGGTCTGTTACCGCGGCATTAGTAGCCCAGGCAGGCTTCTGTGTGCTTGTGCTTGAAAAGAATAATTCCTGCAGGTCGCCCTGCGCCGGTTACATCAGCAATAACATCAATATGGAAATCCCTGATGAAAGTGTTGTACAGTCCAGGATAAAGAAAATGCGCACGTATTTTCCAGACCTCTCTTTCCACGATTTTGAACTGAACGGGTTTGTGGTAGATAGGTCTTCGTTTGATAGGGGGCTTTCCGGGAAAGCAAAAGACGAAGGCGCCAGGATAAGATGGGGTTCGCCCCTTCAGGAAATTGTTCCAGGAGGCGTAAAATTTCGCGACGGCATGGCTCAGGGAAAAATTATTGTGGGTGCAGATGGTGTTTTTTCAAAAACGGCATCTCTTTGCGGATTTGAGAAGCAAAAATTCGCGGTTTGTGCACAGTATCATTTGAAAGGGATAAAACCACTTTCGCAGACTTGCGAGATATTCTTTAACAAGGAATTCGCACCGGGTGGATATGTCTGGATATACCCGACAGGGAACGATTCTGCAAAAGCGGGTGTGGGGGTGACGCATGGTTATCCGCGGGCGTATCTTGAAAAATTTATCAGCGGCACCCCTTTTTCAGCCCGCTTTGATGGAAGAAAGACCGAATATATCGCTGGCGCCCTGCCCATAGGAGGTCTGCGTGAAAAGCTCTGCTGCGGGAATGTCCTGCTCGTGGGGGATAGCGCAGGGATGGCTGATCCTGTCACTGGTGCGGGTATCAATAATGCCATGCTGGCAGGTGAGATCGCAGGGAAGACGATAGTAAAAGCTCTTGAAAGTAATGATATGGAGATATTATCAGAATATGAAACAAAGATAAGACGCCTTCTAGGAAAGCCGATTACCAGAGCGCTTGAGAAAAGAAAAATGCTTGATGTTTGCTATGCTTCCAATGAGCTATTGCAGGAAAATCTGCCTGAACTCTGGGTGACGTTCAGGCAGTACTGGGAAATTTAATACTTATATGAATCCGACTCTTCGGTTATTTTTCGTTCTTTCTTGAGAGGTTCATCTTTAACGTCAATATCCTGTCTCACTTCATCTACAGGCTCCCTGATCTTACCCACACTCTTAGCAATTTTATTTAGTGATTTCACAGTTTCCTTTGAGGGCTTTCTTGGTGGAGCTTTTTTCTCTGTTTTTCTCAATCTATATCCAGCCTGAGGCAATCCTGATTTCATTATCCCAAGCTCGACTTTTCGTTTGTTGATCAGGTCGCGTATGGGCTGTCTTGCATTTTCCGGCATGCCCTCAAGCATTTTCTCAAGTTTTTCAAGAGTCGCATCCTTCGGGGGAAGATTTTCAGGTTTTGTTTCTTCGGTCATTAAGAGTGTAAATAACAGATGTTATCATAAAAGTTACGCAGGAAACATGCTTATCATAAAGCTGTAACTGGCTGATAAAGCGTATCGCG
>JAJRAP010000152.1 GCA_028679855.1 Candidatus Methanoperedens sp. | reverse complement strand
GCCCTGATACTTCCCGGAGTCGGCGCATTCCGCGATGCCATGATGCATTTTTAAAAACTTGCGCGCGTGGTGAAGGATGCTGTCAACGAGGGTAAACCCCTTCTGGGAATATGCCTTGGCATGCAGATGCTCACTTCTGAAAGCGAAGAAGGCGGCATATACAGTGGAATAAACATAATCCCGGGAAGAGTTGTCCGTTTCCCTGCATCTGATCTGAAAGTCCCTCATATGGGATGGAACTCGCTTATCATCAGGAAAGAAATCCCATTGCTTAAAGGAATAAAGAACGGTTCATTCGTGTATTTCGTGCATTCATACTATGTGGACACGGAAGCGAAACATCGGGCTGCGATTTGCGATTATGGGTTAGAGTTCCCTGCTGTCATAACCAACGAAGCAGGAAATGTGGTCGGCACTCAGTTCCACCCTGAAAAAAGCGGCACCATAGGGCTCAGAATGCTGAAAAATTTCGTGGAGAGCTATGGACATTGAAGGATATGCAAAGCGCGGTATCCTGCGAAACGATAGGGGTCTCAAGGAAAAGCTTGCAGACAGGATACATGAGATCAAGAACATATCGCGAAAGCATGCTCTGGAGATTGCTGGCGCAGTCATTGTGGAAGCAAACGCCACCCTTAATCCTGAAGGTGAGTTACTTTCCCCGACAACTTCAGGCGTCACTATGGGTGAATTCGGTGTCGGTTCAAGGGGTTTGGGAGATTTCTATACGCATGAAAAGATAGCAGAGGTAATTGGAAGAACCTCAGCCGTCGTTGATTCTTCGCACCTTGATGATTCAGGTGTGGTGCGCGCCGGCGGACAGTATGTTGTTGTCACGATAGACGGGATGCACTCACGTCTTTCTGATTTCCCCTTTCTTGCTGGTTTTCATGTCGCCCGGGCTGCACTGCGGGACATATATGTCATGGGGGCGCGCCCTGTGGCTATGCTCTCTGACATCCATGTGGCAGATGACGGCGACGTTGCAAAGATATTCGACCATATCGCAGGCATCACGACGGTATCAGAACTGACCGGCATACCCCTCATAACAGGCAGCACACTGCGCATCGGGGGGGATATGGTCATCGGCGAGCGGATGACAGGCGGCGTAGGCGCGGTTGGCATTGCAAAGGATCTCACAGCGCGCATTCAGGCAATGCCTGGAGATATTATTATAATGACCGAGGGCGCTGGCGGGGGAACAGTATCGACCACGGCGCTCTATTATGGAATGCATAACGTCGTTGATGAGACAATTAATCTCAAGTTCATCGATGCATGTGAAGCACTGCTGGAAGCAGGACTTATTGAAAAGATACATGCGATGACCGATGTCACAAACGGGGGTGTGCGTGGGGATGCAAAAGAGATAGCAAGAACCGCAGGGGTTAAGCTAATCTTTGAGGAAGAGAATTTGCGCGCCCTTGTGAACAGGAAAGTTCTTGAGATGCTCGATAAGCTTGAGATAGATTATCTGGGAGTATCGCTTGATGCGCTGTTGATAATCGCACCGCCTGAACATGCCAACGAGATCCTGTCTTGCATATGGAAAAATGGAGTCGCTGCTGATATTGTCGGAAAGATCGTTAAGGGTAAAGGCGCAGAGCTTATTATGGGCGGGGAAAGCCACGACTTTACACCCCGTTTCAGGGAGTCTGCATATACCCCTATCAAGAAGCTTGTAGGGGAAAAGACACCCGGGGATTTTGAGAAAATGAAGAAAGCAGTGGATAAAGCCGCGAGGCAGGCGATAGATAAGAAGAAACATATCGTAGAACGGTTGAAAAGAGACTGAAAAGACCTTAATTTTGATTCCCCATGCCGTTTTTCCGGTTTTCAAAGTGTTTATATAGGTTAGAATAATAGTGAATCAAAAATTTACAATAAAAGAGGTAATTTATAATGGGCAGACGAAAGAAAATGGTCGAGCGTGTCGTAGCGCTGATGGATAAACCGGAATTCATCCGGAACATTGGCACAGTAGCGCATATCGACCACGGTAAGACAACATTTTCTGATAATCTTCTCGCCGGAGCAGGCATGATATCATCAGAACTGGCAGGAGAGCAGTTATTCATGGACTTTGATGAGGAAGAACAGAAAAGAGGCATTACTATTGACGCTGCGACGGTTTCGATGGTGCATGAGTATAACGGAAAGGAATACCTGATCAACCTCATAGATACACCCGGTCACGTGGACTTTGGCGGCGACGTCACAAGAGCAATGCGTGCAGTGGACGGTGCTGTTGTGCTTGTGGATGCAGTGGAAGGACCCATGCCACAGACCGAAACCGTTCTTCGACAGGCGCTTCGAGAGAACGTGCGACCGATCCTTTTTATTAACAAGGTGGACAGGCTCATAAATGAGATCAAGCTCACTCCGCAGGATATGCAGATGCGTCTTGGTCTTGTGATCGATAAAGTAAATAAGATCGTTAAGGGTCTGAAACCGGATGAATATGAAAAATTGAAACTTGATCCCGTAGCAGGAAAGGTGGCTTTCGGATCTGCTCTGAATAACTGGGCAATAAGCATTCCGTTTATGAAAAAGACAGGAGTCACTTTCAAGGAAATAATCGAATACTGTCAGGCTGATAAGCAGGCTGAACTTGCAAAGAAATGTCCGCTACATGAAGTAATGAACGACATGATAATACGGTTCCTGCCAAGCCCAGTGGATGCACAGAAAGAGCGTATAAAGGTCATCTGGCATGGAGATAAGGAAAGCGAGATCGGTAAATCCATGACAAACGTTGACCGCAACGGCAAAGTTGCTCTCATGATAACAGATATCACAACAGATCCTCATGCTGGTGAGGTTGCAAGCGGCAGGCTTTTCTCTGGCACGCTTGAGCGGGGCAAGGAAATATTCATCTCTGGAATGCCCAATGCGAACAGGATACAGTCAGTAGGTATTTTCATGGGACCGGAGCGTATCGAAGTGGAAAAGATCCCAGCCGGGAACATTGTCGCATTGACAGGTCTGGGCGATGCAATAGTCGGCTCGACCGCGTCCACGGACAAGAGCATGACCCCATTCGAGAGCATCAGGCATGTCAGCGAACCTGTTGTGACTGTGGCAGTGGAAGCAAAACACATGAAAGACCTGCCCAAACTCGTTGAAGTGCTGCGACAGGTCGCAAAGGAAGACCCCACGCTCAAAGTAATGATCAACCAGGAAACCGGGGAACACCTGCTTGCAGGAATGGGCGAACTGCATCTTGAAGTCGTTGCTGGCAGGATAAAGCGCGATAAGCATGTAGATATTACAACGTCAAAACCGCTTGTGGTTTACAGGGAAACTGTAACGTCGCATGCCGGACCCGTTGAAGGGAAGTCCCCCAACCACCATAACAGGTTCTACATCGAAGTTGAACCACTGGCGTCTGCGGTGATCGAACTAATAAAGAGCAACCAGGTTTCAATGAGGCAGCAGGAAGTGGAGCGCAGGGATATCCTGATGAAAGCGGGAATGAGCAAGGATGAAGCAAAAGGAATAACCCATATCTACGAAAACAATGTATTTATTGATATGACAAAAGGCATCCAGTACCTGAACGAGACAATGGAACTCATACTTGAAGGTTTTGAAGAGGTCATGAAGGCAGGACCGCTTTCGAGGGAACCGGTCATGGGAGTCAAGGTCAAATTAATTGATGCAAAACTCCACGAAGACTCCATACACAGGGGACCTGCACAGGTGATACCTGCATCAAGACAGGCTACCCAGGCTGCAATACTCATGGCAGGAGCGACATTGCTTGAACCTTTCCAGAAAGTGTTCATCCATGTGCCCCAGGAACAGATGGG
>JAJRAP010000151.1 GCA_028679855.1 Candidatus Methanoperedens sp. | reverse complement strand
ATGATACTTTGTAGTTACGTTTATCATCCATAATTTGTAATTACATTTTATTCCTTAGGTAGGAAATTTTATAAGAACTGTGATCATAATACATCTTTTAATCTGAACATCCAGGATATATATGCCAAGTGAAAAACCAGACGGATTTAAATATGCATTAACTTTGATTTCAGCTCTTGGAACAAGTTTATTCTTTGCATATAATTATTTTCAAACTACAGTCATTGGCGTCTATTGGTATGCATTTATTAATGGAGTACTCTCTGTTTCACTAATTTTATTATTTCTCCTTTTGTATATTTTTTTCAGAGGGGTCTCCATGGAAATCGTAGACCCCTATATAAAGGAACGTCTGGAAAATTGGGCCTCCAAAATATATCTTTTGACATTTCTTATGTTCATAATTACCCTTATTTATATCGTTTATTTTTTTGTAATAGCATATGCATGGACTAAAATAGACCAATCTACAATTCAAAATATACTAATCTCGATTTATTTGATTATTTTCATTATTGTTGTTGTTTTCGCTATAAAACATAGGAGAAATCTAAAAATATGTACAAGTCTACGGCAAAAAATCTTGACAACCGTTTTCTCTGTTTTTCTTATCTTAATTGTGGGTTCAATTATTTGGTTATCTGCATTTTCACCCATCTTGGCTTTTATGCAAGGGCATGTTATAATTGATATGGACAGCAGCATTTATTACAAGAATAACACCCCAATCCCTATATATATTAAGGTAACGGGTCCGAATACTAATTTATCAATATATTTATACGAAAATGAAAACAATCAAACACAATTAACTCCATTTGACTATATTGTTGATTTAAAACCTGACCGTGATTTTAATATTACTTTGTCTCATAACAATTCGTTAATTGGTAATTCTTTAGAAAACGGGAAATACATTGTTTTTATCAATAAAACTAAATTGAGTAGCGGATATCATGAATTGGTTGTTAAAAATATTTTCTATGGAAAGATGGATGTAAAGGGATTCTATTTATTAAATGCAAGTAATAATTAATATAATGAAATCCGTGCGGGTCTTCAAGTGCTATGAATAATCGATAACATATTTCTAATATGGTCTGAAAAAATGCGTATAATTTTTGAAATACGCACTTTGATGGCAAAATTGGGACAGTCATGTCATAATTTCATTTTGAAGATTTATTCACCAACACGAATTGAAAAGGTCTCGTTTTGGCAAAACCAATAAATTCCAGGTGAGTGAATTTTCATTAATATTATCCATTCGAATCCATCATCACCTGGACGAATCTGTCATTAAACTCCGCATATGGCTGAGCCTGATATGCCTGATAAAATGATGCCTTATCCCATCTATCGAACTCGAAATTCCCGAGGAACTGGCTTGGATCAAGAACTATCCACTTACCTTTTGAATTTAATTCGACCCATGCATGATGCCTTCGTTCATCATTGCGTGTAACGTAACCCATGCTCACAATGACCTCCCTGGATGAGTACCCATAAGCAAGAAGCATCCTGGCAAGAATGTCGGATTTTCCCAGACAGTCCCCCTGCTTTGAATTAAGTACCTCAGTTTCCATCCTTTGAAAGGTACAGTCTACACAAAAATTTTATATCGCCAAACGAATTTAACAAATTTTAACTATAATGGCATCAGTATTATTTACTGAGGTAAAAATGTTCGAAAAAAGGATAATTATTGACCCTGAAATAAGGCACGGAAAGCCAATTATAAAAGGCACAAGAGTGCCTATAGAAGTTATATTAGGCTCCTTAGCCGGCGGTATGGAAATAAAAGATATCGCGAAAGATTATGATATTAAAAAGGAAGATGTGCAGGCAGCAGCAGAATATGCAATGAAAATCGTGGCAAATGAAGATATTGTAGCTTATGCATAATTTGAAATTCCTGCTTGATGCCGACATGCCAAAATCAAGCGCGCAAGTCATACAGAATCTTGGTTTTGAAATAGAAGATGTCGGAGAAGGAGTTTAAAGAATGATTGATTTTTTGAAAAATGTGTAATGGCTTTCGATCCTGTTTATCCTGTCTTAAATTTACATTTTCTATATTCAAAAAACGATACGATCCACCCGATGACCACAAGCATTGCCCCTGTGAGAATAACCTTCCCCTCAAGCTGTGCAAGCATGAAAACACAAGACACCATCCCAAGAAACGACAGTAGGGGAAGCCTTCCTGCATTGAGCGGTACTCTGAAGGGTCGGTTCATTCCTGGTTCCTTATACCGGAGCAATATCAGAGCGGCATTTATAATAAAAAATGTCACGAACAGCGTAAAGTTATCCACGTTCGCTACAAAGGCGATGTCTCCTGCAAAGATGAATAGAATTGATACAGCCATAGTAACCAGTATGGCTGTCCATGGAGTCCTCCTTGACCTGTGCACGCTTGCAAGGATGGCAGGGAGCGTCCTGGAATCAGCCATCCCGTAGATGATCCTGGATGACCCCAGCATCATCATAAGCACTGTATTCGCTGTGGCAAAAAGAGCAATTGCTGTAAGGAGAATGAACGCATCACTGCCGAATACGAAAAATGCCAGGTCAGCAAATGGGGCATCCGAGGTTGAAAGTCTTTCCCATCCCATCACGCTGACCGCAGAAACTGCCACTGTGACGTAAAGGAAGATACTCACAACTATCGCCAGCATCAATCCCTTCGGGATCGTTTTCTCTGGAGATTTTGTTTCCTCAGAGAGCTTGACTATGCTCTCAAACCCGGTATATGCGAAAAACACGAGAGCAGACGCCTGAAAAACACCTGTCCAGCCGTAAGGCATCTCAAAATAGTCCACCTTTCCCAGATAAGGTAGCCCGATAAAGATCACAATAACAAGACCTGCGGTTTCTATGAGCGTTGCAATCATCACAAAACGCGCTGTCTCTTTTATCCCGTAAAAGAGGAGGAAGGAAAGAGCCACAATGAGCACAATGGCGGACGGGATGACAGGCACTTTGAAAAATGCATTGAAGTAACCCCCGAAACCCAGGGCGACCGTTGCCGCTCCTATCACACCGCTGAGGATTATAAGCCACCCGATAATGAAAGCAAGCTTCCTCCCAAAGGCATTCCTGACATATTCATGCTCTGCGCTTGCCTTCGGGAACATTGATGAAAGCTCTGCATAGCTCAGTCCGGTAAATATTGCAATAAGTGACGCAATGGCAAACGAGAGCCATACGGAGTTCCCGGCAAGCGCGGCAGCTTTTCCTATGAGGGCATATATGCCCGCTCCGAGAATTATACCAATACCTGAAAGTGTGACCTCAAGCAGCCCGAGTTCACGCTTCAATTCGAGTTTATCGCTCATTTCATAATACCTGGCATTTCATTCCTGAGATTTTGGCTTATAAAAAAGCACGAACCTGTACTCATCCGGCGGTCTGTTCATCTTTCTCCACAGGATATAATCCGGTGTGATGTCCGAGAGCCTGAACCAGTACCATGACATCTTCGCGCTGTCCAGCCTGACGTATCTGCTTCCAAGATCGCGCTGCATGATATCAGCCTCGGTCTCATCCTCGTCAGAATCATGCACAACAATGAGCGGGGCATTGAATTCAGCATCAAGGTGTACTCTCCAGTGGACGTTGGAATAATGGCGTGCATACCAGAGCAACTGGGTTTCCATGTTTACATCAATGACCTGAATATCAGTGGACTGGTTCCTGTACTGAGAGGATATCTCAAAGGTTTTATTGAGGAATTCTGAGAACTTTTCTTGAGGGGGTTGTGATGCCTGTATGAGCGGTTCAGCGGGATTTGTATAGTTCTCGTAGTTCAGGAGAAGGCTTGAGTGCACAAAAAATGAACTGCTAATAACAAGGAAAATGACCGCAGCAGCTCCGGCTCTTGACCTGATGTTAAGCCCGGGCAAAAGCTCACCCAGATAAGCTGCAGCGATCAGGGTAAGAGGGAGCAGCGGGTTGAGCACAAGCCAGGGAACTTTTTCCTGAACATAAGAATATATGAAAATGTTCGAAAGAGCCCAGAAGACCATGAATGCAATGAACCTGTTCTGGATGTAGAATACACCGATGATCCCGAGGACAAGGATAGGCAGAAAGATCAGGATGGATGACTGGACATAAGTGGTGGGTAAGAACTTTCCTGCCAATGGATAACTCTGTGCTATGAGATACATTATATCCACAAATACCCAGTATATGAGCAGTACTGCCAGCAGCTTTTCTTTTTTCCTGTCTTTGCAGCCGTAATAGAACATCCCCAGCATCCCGAATACCAGTACCGGCAGCTCATAAAGGGCGAAAATTGGCAGGTAGTAATAGTATGGTCCTCCCATTCGCTGGATCCTGTGCATTTCATACCAGTGGGTGACTGCTTTTTCAACTGCCACTTTCATGCCTGAGATATCAAGGAGTTTTCCTGTATAGAACAACGAGAAAACAATAAGGATTACGATCACAAGAAATAACACTTCTGCAACCGGTATTAAAAATTCCTTATCTGGTCTTTTCAGTCTTTCGATCAGGCTCCTATACCATCCTTCCCTGATGAAAAACAGGAACAAGAACAGAGCTATTAAAGCCAGTATAATGTATGCGTTCTCTTTCAGTGCTGCCATAGATGAGATCGCGATACCCCCAATAGCAAGATAAAAGATCCTTTCAATAGAATACAGATTCGATCCACAAACTGACCGTATGTCCTGGGCATATGCCTCTGCATATTTTACTGCGCATACCAGTGCCAGCAGCGTAAAGAACGATATGAATATATCTTCCCTGTAGAACCGCGAGTAATACAGGAACGAAGGTGACAGTGCAAGAAAGAAAGCTGCCATGACCGTTCCGGTATTCCCGAGATATCTTCGCAGCGGTATCAGCAAAAAGATCATTGATGCGCCAAGGATTGCTGGAAGCAACCTGGATGCATAAATTGTGTCCCCAATGCGTCGGTACATTTCGGAAGTTACATGATACATGAACGGGCCGTGGAAAGATGGATCGTATGAGTAGACGCCGTCATTGAATAATTTGTATGTGTAATAACCCACTGCTGCTTCATCATGGTGAAAAACCCTCTCATCAAGATGATATAGCCGCAAGAAAAATGCAAGAAGCATTATTAGAATAAAAACAAGATACAATGCAATTTGTCTTTTATTCATTGTCATATAAAATAGCTTAATCATATTCATAGCATTTATGGTTAAATAGAGATAATCTCAGGTCATGCCAAAAATCAGGGTGAAACTTTTTGCCAATATAAGGGAATTCACAGGAACAAAAGAACTTGAAGTGGACAGTGAAACTGTAAGAGATGTTCTGAAAAAGCTATGCAAGAAATTTCCCGGATTTGAGGAACTGATATTCGATGGGGAAAAGATAAAACCTTATATGAATGTCTTTCTAAACGGAAAGAATGTTCTGGATTATGGTGGACCTGGAACAATGCTGCACACGGACGACGAGATCGCTATTTTCCCTCCGGTATCAGGAGGATGATGTTTCGCAAAAGGACAAATGCTGATGAAGCAAAGGATTTTTTCTTAAGGACTGTTCGCCCTGTTGATGGAATTGAGGTTTTGCCTATTGGTGATTGCGATGGAAGGGTAGCAGGCGAGGACGTCAATGCAGGCGTAGATGTCCCTCATTACCGCCGTGCCGCAATGGACGGGTTCGCTGTGAGAGCTTCAGATACGATGGGATCTGGCAGCAATTCGCCTGTTCTCTTAAAAATTGATAATAAAATTGAAAAAGGGACATGTGTCAGAGTGCATACCGGTTCTCCAGTTCCGGATGGTGCGGATGCTGTTGTCATGCTTGAGGATACTGTCGTGCGCGGCGAAATGGTCGAAGTTTTTTCACAGGTACATCCGTTCAAGAACGTAGGGGAGATCGGAGAGGATATCAGGAAAGGTGAACTTATAATTACAGGGGGGCATGTGCTTCGACCATGTGATATTGCCGTCCTTGCATCTCTTGGTATTGAAAAAATAAAGGTTTTTAAAAAGCCACTTGTGGCGATAATCCCGACTGGAGAGGAACTTGTCCCCAGGGGTAGCAGAACGCCAGGAGAAGGCGAGGTATATGAGACCAATGGTTTGATGACATCCCTGTATGTCAGAAAGTGGGGCGGTGTGCCAATTCTGCTAGATATCGTGACAGATGACCCTGAAAAAATAAAAGAAGCTATTCAGAGGGTTTCGGGTACAGATATGATAATCATCAGCGGCGGGACATCAGTGGGGAAAAGGGATTATGTGCCTGCGGTTGTGGAATCCCTGGGGACGTTGCTCGTCCACGGCGTGGGCATAAGCCCGGGAAAGCCCACTGCGCTTGGCTTTGTCAACGTGAAGCCAGTGGTGTGCATGCCAGGATATCCTGTGGCAGGCATGGTGGCGTTGTATTATTTTGCGCGCCCGGCGATTCGGAAACTGGCGCATATTTCTGACGAGCCGGACAGGGTGGTGCGTGCCGTGCTGTCAGAAAAGATAGCGGGAAGGACTGGTTATAAGACATTTGCACGCGTCAAAATAGAGACCGGAACCCCATATAGTAATATGTGGTCTTGCAAAGTTTTTCCTCTTTCCACCTCAGGCGCTGGGATTTTGAGTTCTGTCTCAAAGGCTGATGGATTTGTTATAATACCCGAGAACGTGGAGGGTATTGACAAGGGAGAAGAGGTGGATGTTGTACTTATAGAATGAGGTTATGCTCTTAGCCCGATTTTTGCCTTGATTTGGAAAATATCGTTTTCGATTTTGAGTAGTTTTTCATCAAGGTATACTTAATATAGCAGGTATTCCTTTGCTGAGTTGCTCGACCTGGATCAAGTGCATATAGTCAACAATTCCTATTACATAACCGACATAATCTTCAAAAATGATATCTGATACTTCTGCATTTTCCGGTTTATTGTTCCCAACATAATCCTTAAATGTCAATATTTGATCGTTGTCACCATCCAGGAAGGAAATAAGGACTTGAACTCCATTCTCCTTTGTATTATAGGCATTGAATCGCTCTACTCCAAGCTCAAGAGCTTTTCGAAGCAAGAATACACGATAGCCTACATCGTGTACCTTATTTCCTATTATTTTCGTCTTGATCTTCATTGATATAATATTTGCATTAGGGTACTAATAGCTTTTGCAGTGCTCGAAACCATCTCCATTTCGATCCAATAGGTATAAAGTCAATTAACACAGAAACGAGCACTATGATATTATTCGATGATATTGGAAGCTACCCTCTGCCGAAAGATGTAAAAAAGGAATGGGTACCTGAAGCCGTAAAGAGAAAAGACCCAAAATTCCTCGAAATCATTAAGGATGCGATGCGGCAGAAGATAGACGCCGGAGTTGATGTGCCCACATATCCCCAGTACCAGGACATGAACCAGCAGTTCCTGGGGATAATAAATGACGAGTCCATGACCGGGGAGCCGCTGCTGGTGCGTAAGGACAGGGCAAGGATATTGGAACTTGAAGCCATCGAAGATATTGGCACTGAATATTATAAAAAAACAAGAAATAAATTAAATATAAGGGTTTGCATCACGGGTCCTGTTGAGCTGTATTTGAAGCTGTTCGGAGGGACAGCGTACACCGACGTTCTTAACAATTTAGCCGCAAGCATCGACAGGTTCATTAGCAATTCCATAGACAATGCTAAGAATTTCAGGATATCAACCATATCAATTGATGAACCCAGCATAGGCATTAATCCCCGGATCATGTTCGATGACACCGACCTGGCAGCCGCTCTTGAAAATGCGGCAGCGACAGCGGCTTCGCATAAAATAGATACAGAGATACATCTTCATTCGCCCCTTCATTATAAGCTGGTATGCAATGTGCCGTCAATAAGCGTTATCGGGGTGGAATCAGCAGCAAACCCTTCGTATCTTTACCTAATTGATAAAAAAGACCTTTTTGAATACGATAAATTCCTGAGAATTGGGGTAACGCGTACCGATATATTCAATATGTCGTCAGTGCTTAACGAAAAATACGGGATCAATATCTGGAAAGAGCCCGAAAAGCTTGAAGATATAGTTTCGGTAATGGAAACACCTGAAATAATAGAAAAACGGCTTGAAAAAGCGTATTCTCTATTCGGGGACAGGATAAAATACGCAGGTCCTGACTGCGGACT
>JAJRAP010000150.1 GCA_028679855.1 Candidatus Methanoperedens sp. | reverse complement strand
CTGAGAATATGAACCTCATGATAAGATCAATGGAAAGGAACCACATAAGGGTGGCAATAAATTCCACCGACCATTCAGGCAAATTCATTATGATGAACCTGGATAACAGTTCCATGATGTGGTCAAAGGGGCAGAAAATACGCCTTTATCTTGACAATATGTCTATGAGGCAGGTCATGACCGCTGAAGAATTGTATGATGCTAAAGAGTCCTGCTTCTGGCTTACAATGTCAGGCGATAACCGCATGCAGGCGATGATGTATATAGCGAACTTCTCTGAACGCGTAGTGGATGTGGTGGTTGAGAATGAATCTACACCGGCTCCAACCTCTACCGAAACTCCGGGAAAGACTCCTGTTCCTACGCCCGCAACGCCAGGGTTTGAGATCGCAATTGGACTGTTGGGCGCAGGTCTTGCATACAGGCTTGGAAGAAAAGGCTGAAAAGCCTTCCTTTTTTTTTCTTTTATTCATCCCATCTTTATCTCTTCATGACCCATGTCACAAATTTAGAGCAGTTGTGCTCTTCTGCCACATCCAGTGTAAGCGCATCCATGAAATTCATTGCCTTCCCCTCAGCTACGGCCATGACATAGCAAAAGGTTATAGTATCTTTATAATCAATTAGAAAAGTAGACTCTTATGGATATCGAACGAATTGGAAGATACAAAGATAAACTCAACATGATCTCTGAAAGAGCACAGGATATTGAAGAATGGGTGAGAGGATATGATTCTTCCGATTTTATTGATGATAAAAAGACACGATTTGCGGTTTATAAAGCTTTTCAGGAACTGGTGGAAGCATCTTTTGACATTACTGCAATGGCATGTAAGGATTTAAAAATAATTCCAAAGGATGATTATACAAATATCGATTTATTATTTGAAAAGAAAATCATTGACAGCACTTTGAAAAATGCTCTTTATGAGTCCAATGGATTGAGGAACAGGCTCGTACATCGCTATAATAAATTAAACGATGCTATGGCATTTGATTCGATCATGGAGCATTTGCAGGCTATTTCATATTTTAGAGAGGCGATTGAGAAATGGTTGAAATCGAATCTTTAAAGAAGGACTTTTCTTTCTTATTCGGAAGTGATGATATTCTTGCGATCCTGCTTTATGGATCAGCAGCGGCGGGGGATGAAACACCGCGAAGCGATATAGATATCTGCATCGTTTTACCTTCACGCAAATATATGAAGGATATATTGAATGAAATATACAGAAAACTGGATGTTTTTACTAAAAAATACGATGTCAGGATTTTTGAAGAGCTGCCGCTTTATATTCAGATTAATATTATAGAATCTAATAAGATCATATATTCAAAAGATATTTATGAATTATATGAATATTTTTATTTTATCAGAAAGCTGTGGGAAGACCAGATGATGAGACAACAGGTAACTGCCGCTGAGATGGCAGAGATTCTGGGGTGATAAAACACTCATATGACCGGCATCTTTCTCTCCTACGCACGCGGTGATGACGAACCTTTCGTCAGGCGCCTGTATGAAGACCTCACAGCGCATGGATTTGACGTATGGTGGGACCGCATTTCGATGCCCAGTCGAGCACTGACTTTCCTTCCTCTTCTTCAAGCTGAGGAACTCCTCCATTCGTTGAACATCTGTGCATCCATCCTGTCAGAGTGAACTGTGTGCAGTTCACCCTGCGGCTGGAGTGCGTCTAATGCAGAGGTCATGGCTTTCCCTTATGCGCCCCCGCCTCTGAGAGCGGGATATACTGCGAAACAAGTTACAGGCTGTGCTCTAATAGTCCACCTTCTTTATTCAAATGGTATTTTGTGCTTTAACCCGACGATATTTTTCGACAGATACTGATCATTTTCAACCAGAATACGCTTAAAATCCCTGTGATCAGAACGATCATTATATCTTCAATATGCAATACTGAAAAATGGAACAGGTCTCTTAAGAAAGGCACATACAGTACCGCGGCAAGAGAAAACAGCGCGCCGCCTGAAACAAGCCAGAGAGACCTGTTCTCTGTATTGATCGTTTTTATGATATCCTGTTCACACGAAAGATTTGCAGCGATAAGCATAATATTGGCGATCACAAGAGTGGTGAATGTAAGAGTACGGGCTTCTGTTTCTCCCCTCCCAAGAGATAGAGCCGCCAGAAACACGATAATTACTGCAATAAGCACACTTGTGCCCTGCTGAAGGCTTGAAAGCATGTTCTTTCTGCCGAACAGCTTTTTCTTCAGATCCCTTGGAGGTCTTTGCATTATGTTCTTCTCCTCAGGTTCAGCTTCAAAGACAACAGAACAGGCAGGATCGATTATCAGCTCAAGGAATGCAATATGCGCCGGAAGGAGTATCAATGGAAACCCGAATAACAAAGGGAACATCGCCAGTCCCGCTATTGGCACATGAACTGAGAAAATATAGGATATCGCTTTCTTCAGGTTATCGAATATCCTCCGTCCCATCCTGACCGCAGCCACGATGGATGAAAAATCGTCATTCAAAAGGACAATTGATGAAGACTCCCGCGCAACATCAGTGCCCCGCTCACCCATTGCAATGCCGATATGAGCAGCTTTCAAAGCCGGGGCATCATTGACCCCGTCGCCTGTCATCGCAACGACTTCCCCATTTGATTTTAATGCATTTATGATTGCCAGTTTTTGTTCGGGCACGATGCGGGCGAAAATATTTGTGGTGCTTACCTTCTGCGCCAGTTCTGTATCGCTCATCCGGGCAAGCTCGGGTCCTGTCAGGTACATGTCCGGGTATTTCAACCCGATCTGCCTCGCTATGTGCTGCGCTGTCCCCGGGAAGTCGCCTGTTATCATAATTACCCTTATCCCTGCCGAGTAACATTCCGACAATGCTTCCGGAACGCCGGGACGGACCGGGTCAATAAAACCGAGCAGACCGATGAATTCAAATTCATAATCGTGCTGCATATCAGGGAGAGGCTCATCCTTGAAAATGGATTTTGCTACGCCAAGAACCCTCAAACCCTTATCAGCCATATTTTTTACATGGGTGAGCAGTTCGTCCTTCTTCATCTCATCCAGATGACAAAGATCTATTACAGCTTCAGGTGAGCCTTTTGCCGCGATCACATGCCTCCTCCTGTCATAAGATTCCCACACATTTGAAAGTGCCAGCAGGTTTTTTGAAAGTGGATATTCCCGCGCAAGTTCCCAGTTCCGGTGTAAGTGTTCTGTATTTCCCAGGAATTTTTCAGTGCCATTTTTGATCTCTTTTTCTACAGGGTCGAACGGGTCTTTCTGGCTTGCAAGATAACCGAACTCAAGCAATTCATGGAACTTTTCCGGAAGCGGCAGATCCCCATTCTTATCTGTGTCATAATATTCTCCACCTGCAAAAAGAGTGCTCAATATCATCCTGTTCATTGTGAGCGTTCCTGTTTTGTCCAGGCACAATGCAGTTGCAGACCCCAGCGTCTCAACTGCATGAATGCGCCTTGTCAGAACCCTTCTTTTTGATATGCGCCATGCGCCCATGCTGAGGAATATCACAAGGACCACAGAGAACTCTTCAGGCAGCAATGCCATGCTAAGGCTCAGTCCTGCCAGCAGCCCGTCCAGCCATTCGCCCCTCATGCCAAAAACCATAACGACAAGAATGCAGAGGATCGATCCCGCTATCGCAAAATTCCGGACAAGTTCTCTTGTTTCTTTCCTGAGCAGGGTATCTTCCTGTTCAATACCCCGCAGAGCTCTGCCGATCTTACCCATCTGTGTACGGATGCCTGTGGATGTGATCTTTGCCATGCCATGCCCCTGAACTACCAGCGTTCCTGAATAGACGAAAGGCAGATCATCCCCGCCAGGCTGCACATGCGCGATTTTTCCATCCCAATGTGATTTCCTGACAGCAAGTGATTCCCCGGTAAGCAGTGATTCGTCAACCATGAGATTTGAACAAAAAAGCACTATCCCGTCAGCAGGTATGCGGTCGCCTTCCCTTAAGATCAAAACGTCATCCCTTACGACTTCCCGTCCCGGAACTCTCTTTTGCTTCCCGTCCCTCAAAACAAGCGCCCTCGGGCTTGAGAGGTTTTTCAATGCCTCAAGAGCCCGCTCGGTCTTTCTTTCCTGGTAAAAAGTTATTCCTGCAACTACAAATACAAAAAACAAGAGCATCAGGGAATCGCTTTGTTCTCCGAGGAAGAGATAGATAATACCCGCACCCAGCAAAAGAAGCAGCATGGGTTCACGGGATATATTTCGCAGGATGGCGAACAGGCTCTGTTTTTTCTGGGATGGCAGTTCGTTATAGCCTTCTTCCTTTAACTTTCTGGCGGCATCTTCTTCAGAAAGTCCTGTTATACCCTCAATATCAAAATTTTGTTCCATATTTTATCCTGGAGAATAATTTTGTCAATTCATTCGCCTCATTAGCGATATATTATTTAAAAACAATCATATTGTACTGGGAAATTTTAATTTCAATGCAGATGAACCTGTAAAAGATATGGTGGTAATATAAACAGGAAAGAATTCCCCCATCTGAGGGAATGGTGCGGAGAACATTTCTGGGCTCCGAGCTGTTTCCATGGGTCGGTCGGGAATGGATGGGATGTCGTGAAGAAGTATATTTCAGAGCAAGATACCTATGAATATAATAGAGAAAAATAATGAAAACGATAGCTACATGCCTCGTACTATTTGTACGGGGTATACCGGTGACTCAAGGCGATAGGTGTTCTTATGCCTTCAAAAAGCGATAAGAATCCAGAACAACCTCCCAAAACCTGAATACTCGGCGCGAGTATACCAAAAGTAAATGAATTAGTCCGCCCAAATATGAAAGAGGATAAAATATGGAAAATAAACCAGGAAAAGTCAAATTACATTGGTTTTGGGGATTTTAGGATTTTTAGGATTCTTAGGATACAGCTTAAAAGAACCGCTATATTATGTGTTTTTTGTGTTCTTTTTGTTCTTTATGGAACCAGTTATTCCAAAACGTAAATAACACGCCGATGCCTGGCAAATTTCATTGCGGGGTCGTTGACGAGGTTTATACTCGTATGCTTGTTGTATGAACTCAGAAGCCAAATTCGCTGATTTTCATGGGGCTATTGCAATTTTATATCTGCGATCTCTGTGGTTTTTCAAATAGCATCCCCTGGTGTGCCGGCTGACATGTTTATGGCTATTTCAGATATGTCCCCGCTGTAACTTGCGATCCTCCCCATGCTGTCAAGCATGGTCTTCTGCAGGATAGCAGACTGGATATTCCCTGGCTGGAGCAGTTCGTTCAATATATCGGAATGGACTTTCTTGATCTCTTTCAGTTCTTGGAAAATCTTCTCAGCCATCGCGTCATCCCTGGCAAAAAGGGCATTCATCGATTTTTCAAAAATTGTAACTGTACGATGATTGAGTTCTATGAAATCCTTAAGGTCCGCCCCCTTCTGGACATCAAGCAGCAGAATGTAGCTTTTTGCTATTATCTCGATATGGTCTGCGATCCTCTCAAGCACCTTGACAGCTATCCTGTAGCCCAGGCAGTCCCTCTGGCGCTCTATCCCGAGCTTTTCCGCTATCTGGGGGTATTCAACAGCACTCTTTAGCTGCCTGACTACCAGGAAATAGAGCCGGTCTATCTCCCCCTCCCTCACCATCACGTCTTTTGCAAGTCCGATATCCCCTGTTCTAAGAGCCTTGCATAGGTCAAGTAGCATCGACCTGTTGATGGAGTACATTCTCTGGAGTATCTGCATGGTGGTCATGCGCCTGTAATCTATCATTATCTCAAGCGTCATCGAGTCGTTGGTATCTTCCAGTATCTCAATGCCTATCAGGTAGTCCAGCATCCTTCGTATGCTCTTCCTGAATGGAAGATGGTCTTTCCTGTCCAGCCTGACCCTGATAGTGTCATAACCAACAAGATACAATGCAATTATCATTCGTTCAAGGGCATCACTCGACATCATCTGCGATATCCTGACCTCTTTTGTTGCAGATTTTTTCTCGCTGATGCTTGTTTCTATCAGCAGCGAACTGCCCTGCTCAGTTACCACAAGGGAATCACCTGCCTTCAAATCAGTCTTCCTGACCCATTTCTTCGGCAGGGAGATCACATAGGTCGAGCCACCGCTTACGTAAACTTTACGGGTTTCCATATTTCATCATTATTCTACTGATATTTTATAGTATATATAGATTCTTGGGACAAAATATATACTTTATAATTAGAATTATCAGTTTGGTGAAAGAAATGATAGAAAAGGAGATTTTGAGAAAAACAATACCATGCAACTCATTCATAGAGGAATTTGAGGAAATGGGAAAAGAAGACCGGGAGCTTTATCTGTTCCTGCGCGGCGGTTTTGGAGCCAAATGAGGGCAAATAGGAATGCAGAGTATTAATAAAATAGAGATTTTTCTAACAATACTTCTTTTCTTACTTGCCCTCTGGATGGTATTCAAGTGATAGATCACACAAGATTTTTCAAAAAAGTCACGGATTCCATTGTCACAATCATCCTGTACATATTGCTGGTGGCGCTCATTGCAGGGATGATACGGGTTTTGCTTGATATACGCTTTGTTGCTGTTGATTCACTTGAAGCTGGTTTTAGACAAATAGTAGCCAGCGTTCTATCACTTTTTATTGTGATCGAGTTCTTTAAGACATTTGCTGACTATTCCAAACACGAAAGAATCAAGCTCACTTACATAACAGATGCCACTATTTTAATTGTTATGCGTGAAATCACGGTCGGGCTTTATTCCCAATCATTTGAATATCAAATGCTTTTTGCCCTTTCGGCTCTGATGTTTGTGCTGGGTGTGTTGAGGGTGTTGGCTATCAGGTACTCGCCGGAAAAATTTTGATGGTATTGAATCTTTGATTTTTTCCATAGTTTCATTTTTTAAAGCTTTAGATTATATTTTATACCCTTATT
>JAJRAP010000149.1 GCA_028679855.1 Candidatus Methanoperedens sp. | reverse complement strand
GTTTGCACCTGTCCGCATTCATGCTCACGCAAAGAATAAAAAGCAGAACAACACATATTGTGTATCAAGGGAGTAAAATGGAACAGCTTGAAATGCTCAAGAGAAAGATCGACAATGAGAATGAACTGAAATCTCTTGTCAGGACAATGAAAACACTTGCTGCTGTGAGCATTCGCGAGTACGGGCAGATGGGTGGATCGCTTCATGAATATCAAATCACCATTGAGATGGGGCTTGAAGTGGTGATGAAAAACATCCCTGGAGAAGTTATGATTGTTGAGCCTTTAAAGAAAAACCGTCTTGGAGCTATAATCTTTGGCTCCGAGCAGGGAATGTGCGGCAAGTTCAATGAGATCATTGCTAAATTTGCGATCAAAAATATGGATGAACTGAAAGTCATAAGGGAGAACAGGACAATAATGACGCTGGGGGATCGTGTGATCTCACAGCTTGAAGAGGAAGGGGAAATAGTGGAAGAGCGATTTTCATACCTTGGCAATCAGTCCGGCATAACACAGATCATATTGCAGGTATTGACTAGGATCGAGGAGTGGCGCACGCAGCGGGAAATAGAAAGAATTGTGCTTTTTTACAACATGCCGCTTTCAGGTTCATCCTATCATCCCCATATGCTGTACCTTCTGCCGCTTGATAAGGAATGGTTCCAGGGCCTGGCTAAGAGAAAGTGTGCGTCGCGTTCGATTCCTACATTTACAATGGACTGGAATGATCTTTTTTCATCCCTTATCCGTCAGTATCTTTTTTTTTCCCTCTATCGCGCGCTTATTGAGTCTCTTGCAAGCGAGAATGCAAGCAGGCTTGCTTCCATGCAAAAGGCGGAAAAGAACATAGAGGAGAGATTGAATGAGCTTCATGTTCAGTACCACAACCTGCGGCAGGATTCCATTACCATGGAATTGCTGGATGTTGTTACCGGGTTCGAAGCGCTTACGAACAAGAAACGGTAGAATCAATTCTGTGTAAGCCATTCATATATCGCTTTCAGAAATTACAGGATATTTATCCAGTTCATTTGATTTAAGGGATATTGTTTCAATATCAACTTCATCTCCAAATTGGGATTTCAAATTGTTTTATTTCATCTTTTGACGGGATCCTGCCGGAAGATTTTATTTCTTTGTCAATAGCAAGTGCAGGCGTCATCATCACATCATATTTCATGATTTCATCGATATTATAAACTTTGACGATCTCTGCAGAAATACCGAGTTCATTTACAGTCTCCTGTGCAAGTTGTATCAATGTCTTACATTTCGAACATCCAGTTCCTAAGATTTCGATTTTCATTTCACTTTCTCCTTATAATATTTTGTATACTCTTTCAATAATGCCTCTCCATAGTCATTCTGAGCCGCGGAAGGTATATAATTGTAGATTGAAAACTCCTTTACCAGTTCCTCCATTTCAACATCCTCAGGCTTTTTCCCTGATTCATAGAGCTTTTTAAATATCTCGTCCCTGGCTATCAGACCTACTTTAACGCCTCCCACATTCACCATTGTTACTTCAGTGGCGCCTGATGGACAACAGGGCTTTCCCATACAGATCACCTCTAAATATCTCTTTTTGAATTCCATCACTTTTCCTGTCATTATCCCACCAAATTTCCGTATGCAAACCCCGCAATTGTCGAAAATAATACTACTAGCAAGATATACACTGCAGTCCTGGTTGTACCCATGATTCTCTGCAGTACGAGCATACTTGGCAGGCTTACCGAAGGTCCTGATAAGAGCAGTGAAAGTGCAGGTCCGCCTCCCATGACCCCTGTTGAATATCCAAGGGTCGTGCCGATGATCGGGACCTCAAGCAGCGTCGGCATATAAAACAGTGCTCCGATTATGGATGCTGTAAAGCATGAGAGCAGGGAGTTCCCGCCGAAAAACGCCCTGAAGGTCTCTGGCGGGAGATAATAAGCAATGACTCCAACAGCAAATGTCCCGATTATCAACACGGGGAATATCTTCTTTGTCAGGTCCCATGTTTCATTTCCCCAGTCCCTGACCTCATCACCTGTAAAATGATATTTTAGCAGGACTATTACTCCAAGTAATAAGAGGACTATTGTGCTCACCCTTATTGCCAGACTCAATTTTGTGGTGCCGACGATCAATATTAAGACCAGGAATACAAAAAACAGCAGCACAACCCATTGGGGACGGCTGCGCTCTTCATTTATTTCAAACTGTGCCGTTGTTTTATTGTTTATGTCAGGACCCTTGAATAGAAACGCCATGATCAGCCCGATGAGGATTGACATCATGATCGCCAGGACAGCTCTTGCTGCTGAAGTATTTTATCACCGATTGCTTGGAAATAAACACTGCAATTGCACCTGCAATAAAAAAAGCCGGAACCAAGCAAGTCAGTACATGTAAAGAAAGGTAATCGTACACGCTTAAAAGCCCACTCATCATTGCATCATAAAGGATATTACAATTATATTTGAAATACTAAAGCATAAAGATAACGGTTTTTTAGGAATATTCTTCTACTTATGCACTTCCCTGGTAGTCTCTAAAAAGTTGGTAATCATATCCAGCGCAGCCCTGCCATGTTCGGTCAGCCTGTACAGCAAAAAATTACCTTCACGCCTTGAATCAACAAGTTCCATTTCTTTCAATAATTTGAGATGATATGATAGCGCAGAGTACTTATAATCCGTGATCGCCACAAGCACACAGACACATAGTTCCTGCACTGCCAGAGCGAACAGGATGTGCAGGCGAACAGGGTCTGAGAGTATATCAAGCATTTTTGAAATGCCTGCCATATCACTTCCAATAGCGGCGCGCACCTGCCTCTGCTTTTGTGGAGGCAAATTGTATTCCCTGTTAGCATGTGGGTGGTCAAATTTCATTTCAATATACCCCTTACAATTACATTCACAGCCTCTTCAGGGGTAAGCCCATGAGCCATCAGGGTTTCAAGCTGTCTTTTATCCACACTTCCTATCGCAGCTTCATGGGTTACTTTAGCAAGGGGATGCGAAACCTTCACAATTGGAATTGCTTGAGCAACAGCACTGTCTTTTACTATCTCCATGCAGTCCACATGACCTCTTGCGCCCTCAGCGTTGCCTTCCGTGATACCCGTTACCTCAGCCGTAGCCTTTTCCTCAATGGCAATCCTTGTTTTTATCAGACCCTTTGAATTATTACCTTCGAGTACAACCTTTTCCTTTATTTTTATACTATCATTGCCATGACCGAACACCCTTGCTGTTAACTCGGTCACAGCATTTTCACCCACACTGACCGTATAATTTATTTCCAATTTTCCGACTCTCCCTGATATCAATGAAAAATCTGTAATGTATCTGCCATTTTTGCCGACCATCACATCAGCTTTTGGAATGACTTCTATTCCCCCGTAAGGTCCATGATAATGAACCTCTGAATATCTCATCTCAGCACTTTCCCCAATCTCAACAACCGCATCCATAATGTGTCTTACCTTCTCTGCCTTCGGGAATATACAATGTGCGATAAAACCTGCAAAAGCCCCTCTTTCAAGCCGTACGTTCATTTTGATCTCCTGTAATCCCTTTTTGTGAAGTATGCCAAAACAAAGATGTATCGGATTCTTTATGATAGTCCCTTCCATAACCCTGACATTCGCAACAATCCCAGTAACTGTCTCTTCTGCCTTGACTTCCAGTCCTTCAATAGCCCTCATACTTAATATCTTGTGACCGCTTGCAACAAGGTGTGCAATATCCCTATTTACAAGAATGTTTTTATCTCCCCCTGAGTCTCCAAATGCCTTCATCAAGTCTTCAAGTTCAGACATATACACATACCTCCTCAATACATACCTCACATTTCCTTGATTTATAATATTGCGCAACTTTCTCAGGATTACCCGAACACACTATTTTACCATTGCAAATCAAGGAGGCACTGTCCGCGACCTTCGCAATTTCCTCCCTGTGGCTAATTAAAAGCACCGCCGTCCCATTTTTCTTTAATGCGTCGATAACATTTATTATATCCTGCATCGAGAGCATATCTATGCCGGAATCGGGCTCGTCAAGGACGGCTAACCTGGGCTCAAGCGCTACGATGGATGCAAGTTCAATCCTCTTTCTTTCACCGCCGCTTAAGGATTTGTCCAGCATCCTGTCCAGATAAAGTTCAGGATAGAGTCCTACCATTTCAAGATATCCAGACGGATCAACTTCTTTGCTCTTCAGGGTCAGATAGTCCCTGACCGAAATACCTTCAAACCTCACCGGCTCCTGCCATGCAAGAGTGATGCCAAGTCGCGCCCTTTGGTGGAGCTTAATGTCGTTAATAACTTTTCCTTCAAATAGTATCTCACCCGATGTTGGTATATAACTCTCACATCCCATGACCAGATACGCCAGAGTACTTTTGCCTGTTCCATTTTTGCCGAGAATGGCGCGGACTTCTCCTGTTTCGACTGCAAGAGAAAGCCCGGAAAATATTTCTTTTTCTTTTACTCGGTATGTTATATCTTTAATCTCAAGTAAGTGCATGTTGTTTGAACCTTTTCTATAAATTTCATACATTTTCTTTAAGCAATATCAACTTTTCTGCTTGCGCTTGCGAAAAAAGAAAAAAGTTACCAGGTGAGCAGCTTATGCTTGATGCAGGGTAACATCCATAAATTCTATGAATTTATCAAAGGCTGCTACTTCTTCAACGCAGGAGATGTTCAGTTTATCAATGGTGTTGAAAACTTCTTTTCTACCTCTACCCTGTGGATCGTGTTATATGCGCAGAAGGGAATAATCCTTCCATCGGGAGTTGCATAATGGACACCGCACCGTTCTATTCTCTCAAGATCCATATTATACAAATCCATAAAATGCATTGCACCTATCAAAAGCGTATGGCGGTGAAACTCTTTAATAGCGTCCCCTGTTCCATCCCTCAAAACGTTAATGAAAAGTTGTTTAACATCTACAGACTTTGGTGCTTTTGCCAGATCGATGTACTTTGGCAGCGCAGAAATAAGACTGCCCAGTCTTTTTATATTACCAAGGGACTTGCCGATCCATCTGTCGCTGCTCGATGCCAGTTCATCGATATACTCAAGAAGTCCTTCTACATCGATAAAACGGGTTATAGGTATCATTTTTCCATTTTCAACATAGATATAAGTGCCAGTGCCGCAGTGCGGGTGAACCGTGAATTCGACATCAGGGATGCCCTCCTCTGCTGTCGTAAAATGGGAAATGGGCACAACAAAAGGTACAGGATAGAAGTCTTCTGCTGTAATAGCTCCGTGAGTCTGCTCTTCTACCAGATCAAATAAATCCGGGATGGTTATTCTTTTTTCCATCCTTTCTTCCCTATTTATCCTCCCTGTAAAAGAAACGGGCTGAAAATTAATGCCCTTCACGGTATCCATATTATTAACCGCAAACCTGATCATATCCCCTAACTGCCTATCGTT
>JAJRAP010000148.1 GCA_028679855.1 Candidatus Methanoperedens sp. | reverse complement strand
TGTAAAAGAACCACCATTGAAAAATATATATAATAGAGAAGTTGAATTTATTAGTGCTAATAAAATTAATCAAGTCCATCATATTGATAATAGCATAAACATACAAGACCTCAACCTTGCAAATCCTATAAAAATTTTTTATCATAATTCAAACATCACAGAACTCTACCCCCCCCAGTCTGACGCCATCAAAGCCGGTCTTCTCGAAAATAAAAACATCGTTGCTGCCATCCCCACAGCCTCAGGAAAAACCCTGCTGGCGGAATTCGTCATGCTGAAATCTATAATGAACGAGACCAACCCCGGAAAAGCCCTTTACATCGTCCCGCTTCGCGCCCTTGCATCCGAAAAATACGACCGTTTCCGCACATTTGAGACCATAATAAAAAGCAGTGGGCGCGGAGTGTCCACAGGCATAGCGACAGGAGACTTTGACTCCCGCGATGACTGGCTCGGGCAATTCGACATCATCGTTGCAACCTCAGAAAAAGTGGACTCACTTCTTCGCAACAGGAGCCGCTGGATGGAAGAGGTCACGGTCGTGGTTGCGGATGAGGTACACCTTATCGACTCACCCGACCGCGGACCCACGCTTGAGATAGTTCTTGCAAAGCTGCGGCAGATAAATCCAGGGATGCAGATAATCGCCCTTTCAGCTACCATTGGCAATGCTGATGAGATAGCAAAATGGCTGGATGCTTCACTGGTGGTGAGCGAGTGGCGCCCCATAATATTGAAAGAAGGTGTAATATTCGGGAATGCAATAAATTTCAGTGACCACAGCCAGAGGGAAATCAAAGAAAGATCCAGGGACGCTGCCATATCCCTTGTCGTGGACACCCTGGCAGAGGGCGGACAGTGCCTGATCTTTGAGAGCAGCCGAAAGAATACCGAAGGAATGGCATCGCGCGTGGGAACTTCGATATCATCCCTGATATCAGGTGAAACAAAAGAAAAATTGAATCTCATAGCAGCCGAAGTGCGGGAATCAAGTGAAGTTGACACAGCGCAAAAACTTGCCCTTTGCATCGAGAACGGAAGCGCTTTCCACCATGCCGGGCTTATCTCTGAGCAGCGAAAGCTAATCGAGGAAGGATTCCGTAACGGAATTATAAAAGTCATATCTGCCACACCTACCCTTGCTGCAGGGCTGAATCTTCCTGCCCGAAGGGTCATAATCAAAGGCTACCGCAGGTATGATGCCAACTTTGGCCTCACCCCGATCCCAGTGCTTGAGTACAAGCAGATGGCGGGACGGGCTGGGCGACCGCGCCTTGACCCGTATGGTGAGTCAGTCCTTATCGCAAAAACATACGACGAACTTGAAGAACTGATGCAGCATTACGTGCTTGCTAAGGTTGAAAAGATCTGGTCAAAGCTCGGAAGCGAGAACGCACTTCGCACGCATATACTTTCAACGATAGCCACAGGTTTTGCCCGGAGCATGGAAGAACTGCTTTCGTTCATGAGCGGGACTTTCTACTCAACGCAACAGGAACCATGGAGCCTCAAAGCGGTCATTGAAAAAGTGATCGCGTTCCTTGTAGAAAAAAAATTCGTGATCGAAAAGAACGGTCTTTTTGCCACCAGGCTCGGGGAACTTGTATCCAGACTGTATATTGACCCGCTTTCAGCCTCAATAATCCTTGAAGGAATGGAGAGAATTGAAGAAAAAGGCGTCAGGTATAATGAACTTACCCTGCTCCATCTCATAAGCAAGACCCCGGATATGCGCCCTCTGTACCTGCGTTCTAATGATTATGAATGGATAAGTGATTTCATAATGGAACACAGCGGTGAGTTCGTGCATATCCCGCCGCAGTTCATGAAGGACTATGAGTGGTTCCTTTCTGAGGTCAAGACCGCGTGCGTGATGCTTGACTGGATAAATGAGATAAAAGAAGAGGATATTGTCAAGAAATTCGGAATAGGTGAAGGAGATATAAGGTCTCTTTCTGAGACCTCGGTATGGCTTGTCCATTCCATGGCAGAGCTTGGAATAGACCAGAAACGCTCATGCGCCATGAAAGCAAAGGAACTTGCACAGCGCGTTGAATATGGGGCGAGCCCTGAACTGCTTGAGCTTATCCAGATACGGGGCATCGGACGGGTCAGGGCGCGCAAACTCTACACAGCCGGAATAAGGGGTATGGAAGCGCTACTGACGGCTGACCAGAATGCAATCGCAAGGATCATCGGAACTAAGACCGCAATGAAAGTTTTGAGGCAGATAGGCAGGGTTCTTAAGGAGCCAGAAAAACAGGAGAAGGAAGAACAGCGCAGGCTTGGAGATTTCAGGTAAACTTTAATACATGTTTATTAATTAATAAGTTAAGTGATAGATTGAATATAACAGGGATTTTATATGGTGGATATGAAGAATTGCTTGCCAGTGAAATAAGAGGCAATCCTATCCCATCGCATGTTGCGATAATAATGGATGGCAACAGGCGCTTTGCAAAAAAACAAGGTCTTTCATATTATTATGGTCACCTCAAAGGGGCAGATTCTACTGAAAAGGTTCTTGACTGGAGCTTTGATCTCGGCATAAAACAGCTTACTGTTTATGCTTTTTCAACAGAGAACTTTGAAAGGACTGACGACGAGAAAAACCAGCTTTTTGACCTTATCGGGATAAAGTTTGACAAAATATGCAGTGACGAGCGCACCCACAGGCGCAGGATGAGAGTTCGGGTGATAGGAAATATCGACATACTTCCCCCCAATCTGCAGTCCGCGGCAAGACGGGCGCAGGATATCACAAAAAATTACGACGGTGTATATCTCAACGTGGCGCTGGCTTATGGGGGAAGACAGGAACTCGTGGACGCGACGCAAGCCATGGCGCGAAAAATTAGAAATGGCAGGCTTTCCCTTAAGGATATCAATGAGGATACTATCTCTAAGAATATGTATCCATCAGGCGGTTCAATTCCATGCGTCGATCTCATTATCAGGACAGGAGGCGATGAGAGAATATCCAATTTCCTCCCCTGGCAGGCGAACGGGAATGAATGCGCAGCTTACTTTTGCGCACCGTTCTGGCCGGAGTTCCGTAGAATTGACCTGTTGCGAGCCATACGCACATACCAGACCCGGGAGCACGAGAGGCAAAAAAATACCGTCATGAGGATAGTGAAACTGCTGAGCTATTACGGGAAGGTCGAGGTAGAGGATGTTTACCGGATCTCACAGAGATCCATCAACGTCCCTAAAAAAGAGTTAGTAAAAATAATGCATGAACTGACACACCGCAACCCGATAATGTACAACATGATCAAGTGGTGACCTTCATGGCAGAAAAGCAAACAGAAGAAAAAAAATCAGCACTTCCATCAAAATCAAACTTCAGCGAATGGTATAATGAACTTCTCCTGATAGGAGAAATAATGGACGTGCGCTACCCTGTAAAGGGGCTGTATGTCTGGTTCCCCTTCGGCTTTGATGTGCGGAAGCGAACCTATGCCATCATCCGCGAACTGCTTGATAAAGACCACCAGGAAGCGCTTTTTCCTTTGCTTATTCCTGAGACAGAGTTCATGAAGGAAGCTGAGCATATAAAAGGCTTCGAGAATGAAGTGTACTGGGTCACCCATGGCGGCAAGAATGAGCTTGACGTCAAGCTCGCGATGCGACCGACATCCGAAACTGCTATTTATCCTATGTATAAGGTCTGGGTGCGCTCACATGCCGACCTGCCCATCAGGATATACCAGATAGTGAATACCTTCAGGTATGAAACAAAACACACCCGCCCCCTTATCCGTCTTCGTGAGATAACCTCGTTCAAAGAGGCGCACACGGTCCACGCTACCTGGGATGAAGCTGCACAGCAGGTGAAGGAAGCCACTTGCATTTACCAGGAGTTCTACAGGCGGCTTGCAATACCAACGATAGTCTCAAAGCGTCCGGACTGGGATAAGTTCCCCGGCGCGGATTACACGATGGCTGTGGATACGCTGATGCCTGATGGCAAGACGCTGCAGATAGGCACTGCTCATCATCTCGGGAGTAACTTTGCAAAGACATTCGATATAAAATACGAAGACCTGAACGGCGAGCAGGTTTATGCCTACCAGACCTGCTACGGCATCTCAGAGCGCAGCATTGCAGCCCTCATATCCGTTCACGGTGATGATAAGGGTCTTGTGTTCCCTCCTGAAGTGGCGCCGGTCCAGGTGGCAGTCATCCCGATAATATTCGGAAATAGCGGGGACATAATAAAAGCATGCAGCGATGTTGCAGAACTGCTGAAAAAAGATGGAATTCGTGTTGCTCTTGACACAAGTGATGAGCGCCCCGGAGCCAAGTATTACAGGTGGGAAATGAAAGGCGTGCCTGTGCGCGTGGAGATAGGTCCGCGGGACTTGAAGAACAATGTGGCAACTATTGTCAGAAGGGATAACGGGAGCAAGGAAACAGCTCCTCTGGCTAATATCGTGGAAGAGGTAAGAAAGCGCTTTGAAGCTGTCCACAAAAGCCTGTTTGAAAAAGCTTCGAACTCGCTGAATGAACGAATAATCTACTGTGATACACTTGAAGAAGTAAAGGAAAGGATCACGACAGGCATCGCAAGGATACCCTGGTGTCTTGAACGCGAATGCGGACTTGCTATGGAAGAAGCAGTGGGTGCCGGGATACTCGGTGTCCCTGAGGGAGACCTGGGTCGGGGCTCTGGAAAGTGCCCTGTCTGCCGAAGGGAAACGGAAGATATGGCAATAATGGCTAAGACGTATTAACAGGATCGACAGGATTTGAATATTAATCCTGTGCATCCTGTTATCCTGTATATTCTTTTGTGTTTTTGGCCTTCTTTACAGTACCATAGATTTAAATATTTCCATATAATATATGCAAATTACACAATTTATGCAAATCATTGTAAATGCTACATTTCTAATAAATACCCTCAGAATAAAATCTGAAATATTGCAGGTAGTGAAGCTATCTACCATACAAAGCGTAGCACTCGAAATCCAAAATGAACTCGGAGTTGAAATAGATAATTACAAGGTCGAGATACTGCAAAAGGAGTCAGGCAGCATTGATCTAAGTAATGACAAAAAACAACGCCTTTCAAGTACGGACGTAAGTTTACTGAATACCTGCTATAAGCACCGGAAACAATGCATTGTGGTCAGCGATGACCTTTTGCTAAAAAATATTGCCTCTGAAAATAATATAAAGTGTTATACAACGCCAGAATTTGCGGCATTTCTATTGAGAAAAGGCAAAATTAACAAGAATCAGTGCATAACGTTTTTGAATAATTTAAAAAAAATATACATAAGGACAAGGGACATTGATAAAGTTTTAAAAAGAATAGAAGGATGGTGAAAATATGGGAACAAATATTAATGTGACACTTCCCGATTTGATCGCAAATTACCTGAAGAGGAAATCAAAAGAAGAGTATC
>JAJRAP010000147.1 GCA_028679855.1 Candidatus Methanoperedens sp. | reverse complement strand
GCTGGAGGAGCAGCCGAGATAAACCTGTACCACCGCGATATCGTAAATATCGGTATGGCAAGGGCTGTTAAACCCCACATTATACTTGTCGGGGATATAGAACGGGGCGGCGTGTTCGCAAGTATATACGGGACGCTTGAGCTGCTCCCCGAGGACATAAGGTCTCTGGTTTTCGGGATAATCATTAATAAATTCAGGGGAGATCTGGATCTGCTTAAGCCAGGGATAAAACAGCTTGAAGAACTCACAGGGCTCCCTGTGCTAGGGATTATTCCTTATACTGACATAAAAATACCATCTGAGGATTCTGTGTCAATTAAAGACAAGATCTGTAATAACCATCCTGTCAGGATCGCAGTTGTGAGATTACCGCACATATCCAACTTCACCGATTTTGAACCTCTTGAAAAGTACGCTGATATAAAGTACGTAGATATTGGTGACGACCTTCCAGGGTATGACGCTATTATCCTTCCAGGAACAAAAAACACCATCGATGACCTCAATGACCTGAAGGGAGGAATGGATAAGAAAATAATAGCAGAAGCAGAAAAAGGAACACCCATAATCGGGATATGCGGAGGATACCAGATGCTGGGAGAAGAGATAATAGACAGCGGGATAGAAGGGACAAGCGGTGCAATTTCAGTAAAAGGTCTTGGTCTTCTAAACGTATCCACACGCTTTTGCGAATATCAGAAAAAGACCGAGCAGGTGGAGAAAACAGTAACCGGGGACGGTGCTATCCTGGGGCAGATAAAAAGTGAAAAGGTAAAAGGATATGAGATACACATGGGTGAGACCTTGATCAACCTGAAAAATGGAGAGGTTGTGCCTGCTTTTGGGGACGACGGTTGCGTGAGTACTAACGGACTTGTTATCGGAACTTACCTGCACGGTTTGTTCGAGAACGGGAATATCAGGAACTCATTTTTGGGTTATTTATATAAGCGTAGAGGTATGATATTTAGAGGCAGGGAAGAAGGCGATAGCATTGAGGAACTTGCCTGGTTCGTGGAAAAGAACGTGAATATGGATCTAATATACCGTATGATCGAGCATGAAACAGCTTAAGGAAACCGCCGCGAAGATAAAATCCATGGAGATACGCGGCGCCGGGAGGATAGCGCGAGCTGTGGCTGCGGAACTGCGGGATTATGCACAGAGGCTTGCAGCAGATGATATTGGTGAGTTCAATGAAAAAATGAAACTCGCGGAAGAACTGCTTGTTAGCACTCGCCCGACCGCTGTATCGCTGCCGAATGCGGTGAGGGCTGTGATGCGGTATAAGGCGAAGACCGTGGATGAAGCAAGGATGAATATCAAAAAGCTGGCAGATGAGTTCATCACCGGTTCGGAGAATGCCGTTAAGAGGATCGGGGAGATAGGGGCAAAACGGGTGCGGGACGGGGATACTATCATGACACACTGCAATTCATCAGCGGCGATATCTATCATTGCTGCGGCTCATGCGCAGGGAAAGGATATCAAGGTCATTGCTACGGAATCAAGACCCAGGCTGCAGGGACTATTGACCATAAAGCAGCTTGATAGTCTTGGTATAAAGACCTCGCTGATAGTTGATTCTGCTGTGCGGTATTTCATGAAAGAAGTAGACCTTGTGGTCATCGGTGCAGATGCAGTAACGGTGAATGGCTCTGTCATCAACAAAATCGGGACTTCGCAACTTGCAATGGCTGCGCATGAGTCGAGGAGGAACGTGATAATCGCTGCCGAGACCTACAAGTTTAGCCCGAGAACGATACTGGGTGAGCTTGTAGAGATAGAAGAGCGAGACGCAGCAGAGGTTTTGAGCAGGGAAAAGCTTGCTGAATTGCCAAACGTGAGCATAAAGAACCCTGCGTTTGACGTTACCCCGCGAGAGTATATTGACCTGATATGCACAGAGGTCGGGGCGATACCGCCTGAGATGGCTTATGTCATTATCAAGGAGTTCCTGGGATGGGGAATAGAGGAGATGAACTCCTTTACTTCACCATAACCGCGCCGAACGCGAACCTCTCAAGCTCGACCACTTTTTCCCAGATCTCCCTGCAATCACAATTGAGACCTTCAAAGATCATGGTGTCCTGCGTCAGCGAAAAAATACGTATCGCTTCGGCCACGTCTTTATCGCACTTCCCGCAGTTATGTGGACCGCGCGATGAGCCGGCAGCCACAGGATCTGACATAATTACAGTGCCAGAATTGGCTTCTTTTCCCCGCTTCAAGACCTCAACTGCGCTCCAGAGCCACGGGGGGCGGTAGTCACCGCGCTCGAACATTTCATCCACGAGCGTTCCTTTCTGGACGTTGCAAAGATTGACTGATATCGTTCCCGCATACTGCGCCGCATCAGTTATTGAACGTATAATATCACTGATGGCAACGCCTTCTGAAAGGAATGGTGGTTTAAGAAGAAGATATGCTTTGACTGTTGCATTCTCTTGCTCTGCAATTTTACTTGCATTCACAAAATCTGCGAAAGAGAAGCCTTTGTTGATAGTATCCTTGCGTATCATGTCATTACTCGTCTCAAGCCCGACAGCTACCTCGAACCTTTTACCCAGGGCAGCCGTGCATTCAGAGACTTTCTCTTGCGTCACATATTCTGGTCTTGTTTCTGCAATGACCTTTTTCACGCGAGCATCGGCACCAAGGCGGGATAGCATCTCTATTCTTGTAGCTGTGGGTATCTCCCCATCGTCAAGGAAGCTGCCTGAGGTGAATATCTTGACTATGAACTCTTCATCCCTGCAACGTAACAGAGCGTGCTCGAACTGCTTCATCAGTTCATCGTGAGACGGCGCCCTTCGAGAGCTGTCGTACACGTAGCCGCACATGGTGCAGTTGTTCCAGCGGCATCCGGTTGTCCGAAATATTACGGTGAGGGCAGCGATGGGCTTTCCGTCAAGGATATCCTTCCCTGTCCAGACCGCAGTAGGCCTGTCAGGAGGGTTGAATTTTATCTTCTGCCGTGAGCGAATATCCCTTACGGCCGTGGTTAGCGACATGATTTTACTCATTGATGCGCCCGCAGATAAAATCAGCGGAACCGTGTCTCTGGAAAGGCAGCGATGATTTTAAATTTAACAAATATAATATGACATGACTTTCGGACGAAGCCCCTTTTATCAACAGATTAAAGTGAATAACATTTAAGTATAAGTAGTTATATATAATAACTACAATGACTGAAAAAGATCGCATTGAAAAAAT
>JAJRAP010000014.1 GCA_028679855.1 Candidatus Methanoperedens sp. | reverse complement strand
GGTCGGCGAGGGTTCCGATGAGGGAGAGATTTTTTGAGGACATGAGGATCATGCCGTCTTCGAAATCAAGGTGTTCTCCTTTCTGTACTTTTTCTATTATGGGGGAGAGTTCGTCCATCTGATGTCAGTTATAGTTGGATTGTAGATAAGAGCATCGAAACAAAAGTAGAAATGTTATTATATCCCAGTGATTATTTCATTGGATTGGATGGACATCAAGATTCTCCTTCAAAACCATAAGGAAAAATTCAAGACAAAATTAATAGATGCACTTTCCACAAAGAATTCGCTCACACCTACGCAAGTCATTTCAGAAAATAAGGATTTTATTGAGCAGTACATCTTAGATAAATACGAGAACGTGGACGGGCTAATAAGCAAAATAACTGAAGCAGAACGCCCCATACTTCTTTCGATCAGGCGAGACAGGTTGCGAGAGGACAAATGCAAGCTCTGCGAGGGAAACCAGCCCAATATCGACGAGATAACGAAGAAATACGGGGATAGCATTGAGGTAATTGAGCTCTTTGAGGATAAGCCGGAGGGTGGGGCGCTTTATCATATCATCTTCCATGAAGATGCAGAGGAAAAAAAGCTACCGCTTACTGCTATTATCAGCAGGGGGGATATACTGAAGTTATGGGCAGGGAAGACCGTGGAGTCTGCGGTGTATGAGAGATATTTGAAGAAGGTCTTATCGTGATTTAAAGCTTTTTATTTCCCCAGCTCCACGACCTCATAACTCAATCCTTCTTCCTCAAGCCTGTTAAGCAATGAAGGCACCTCCTCGTCCACAGAGACAACAAGCGAGGACAGTCCATGAAAAGCAGCCTCAACCACGGATTCCTTTGCGCCAAAAAGAATATCTGGCTTAATATTGATTTTCCGAAGGGCTATTAATGCCTCAACACCTATGGCCGCGATATAGGGCTTATCCAAGGAGTGTTTTTTCAGCATAAGTAAGTCCACATTCCGTGAACCCCCCCTTTCAACCCGCGGTACTTTGCAGATGGTGATCTTGACCTCTGACAGATGGATCATCCCTTTAAGGTCAGTCACCCCTGCATCTTCTCCCTTTTTTGCATCAGATATTGCAGCGCCAGTGACATCGCCATCGCCTGAGCTTGCATACAGTAGACCATTATTCATGGAAAGTGAAACAATCTGCCCTTTATCAAAATTTTCATTCGCGATAGCGGTAGCCACTGAGACATGGCTCACAATGTCCTCCATCACATAGCGCGCGTACTTCTTAAGCTCAACAGCCCGCTCAAGAACCCACTCCACCCCTATCTTGGTAACCCTGTAGCGCACGCGCCCGTCTGAGAACAACAACCCCTCAAGGACAAGTTCCTTAATGTACTCAGAAACAGCCTGCGGAGTTATACCTATCTTATCGGCGATCTCCTTCTGCCTCACGTCAGGCTGGTGTGAGGCAATTTCAACAAGGATCTGGAACTTTGTGCTTTCCTTCTTGCTTCGCAGTATCATAAAGGGTTACGCCCCTTTATGACGTATAGGGTATGCAAAGCATACCCTTCTTTTGATAAAACTTTCTTAAAGTTTTTCATTCGGTTTCCCCGGCAAGCTCGATCCTCTGCCCCTTCACCGCAAGGATTGACGACCGCCGCGCCACGCCGCGGATGAACATAATGCTTTTATCCACTACGCGCTGGAGACCGTTCATGGACTGGTTGCCTTCGATCACTTCTTTCTCGATAAGATCAACATAATTTTTGATTTCGCTGTCACTCTTAAAAGTGATCATTATCAGGTCGCTTATATCCTCCACAGAACACTGGAAATTAAGATGTACCCTTGAATAAGAGGAATGGTACTCTTTCTCAGGCTTTTTGCCCGCTTCAGGCATTCGCCATTTGCTTTCCACCAGACCGCTTTTTTTCAGCAGGTCAAGGCTTTCATTCACTTTAAATCCTGCTTCAGCCTCTATTTCAGCTTCAGTTTTCCAGTCTTTCTGCAAACAATCAAAAACTTTTTTATGATTTTCCGAACCGAACGCGCGAAGTAGGGGAACGATATCTGAAGGTTCATTAACGATACGAGTTCTTTTACCCATGGAAGATTTCACTCACTAATAAATAGTTTCTCAATTTCTCAATTCACTCTATATATGTTGTTCTTAAAGGATAAACTTTTTGAATCATATAAATATTTTTATACCCATGACCGTGAGGTATGTGAGGATTGTTACAACAGCTCCAGCCATGGTGACCCCTGCAAATATTGCAAGAAAGGCATTCTTGAATTTGAACCCGAAGATAAAAGCTGCAGCACAACCTGTCCAGGCACCTGTTGCAGGGAGGGGTATCCCTACAAATATCGCAAGCCCTAGTGACCCGTATTTTTCAAATTCAGCATTGTGCTTATGATATGTCCTGTTGAACAGCCAAGTGAAAAAGTTATCCATTATTTTCCAGCGTCGAAAATAATTAGATATTGGTTCCAGAAAGAGAAGTAACTGGATGACTGGTAACATATTGCCAACGATCGAAAGTAAAAAAGCT
>JAJRAP010000146.1 GCA_028679855.1 Candidatus Methanoperedens sp. | reverse complement strand
GGTAAAAGACATAATGACAGAGCCAATCCTGGTGCACAAAGCAGATACGGTCTCGCATGCCATGGAAAAGATGAATAAATATAACACGCGCAGACTCCTTGTGGTTAATGGAGGCGATGTCCAGGGTGTGATAACCATGAGAAGCATCGCACGTAAACTGGGTTCGGGGAAGAGCTCCAATCTTCCAGCTTCGTCACTGCATGTTGCAACTGCAACAACGAATATGTTCGTTAAAGTTCTTCCAGATATGGACGTCAAGGATGCTGTTGCCCTCATGGACAGGAGCGGGGGGGTACTTGTAGTCACGGACAATGGCAAAATCCACGGCTGGGTGACACCTCATGAACTCATGAAAAATGCCCGTGCAGTAAAAGGTTATGCTGCCGATGTCATGAAAGAAGCAATTTCAGTGAGCCCGGGAGAACGGGTGGCCCATGCGCGTCGTTTGATGCTGGACAAAGATATTGGAAGGCTTCCGGTTATTGAAAATGGGATCGTCGCAGGCATCATAACAGAGAGAGATATTGCAAATGGGATGATGAATTTCAGGAACCTGGTTCCTGATAATCAGCAGGATGAGAGGATACGCAACCTGATCGTGAGTGATATCATGACGCATAATGTAAAAACCGTCAGGACAAATACCCCAATTTCTGAGGTAATTTCATTGATACTGAATGAAAATATTGGTGGTGTTCCAGTCCTGAATCTCAGGGATGAGATGGTTGGCATTATCAGCAGGAGATCGATCATCAAGCTTCTGGCTTCGATGAACCAGTCATGAAAAGATCGATATAATGGAATGGGGTCAGGATGAGACGGGATGTCTCTTCGGAACTTATTGAGAAGCTGGATGTTGAAAAAGTATCTGAACTGCTGGATATTCCCGATCACAGGATAACAGGTGCGATCCAGAGAAAGACATTACAGTACGTCAGGGGCAAACAGGACTTATTCAGGTTCGATAAGCCCATATCAGGGATCGAAGCCGGGACTTGCATATTCATTAAGCCGTTCGACGTTGTACGGGGCTTCCCTAAAATACCGCGCGCACTGATGCTTTATCCCGGTATTGCAGCTCATTTCTCAACGTGTGAAAAGGTCGCTGTGGAAGAGAAGATGAACGGCTACAATGTAAGGGTCGCGCTCATCGATGATGAGATAGCGGGGCTTACAAGAGGCGGTTTTGTCTGCCCTTACACTACCGAGAAAGCCCGTGAGCTTGTAGGACGCGATTTTTTTTTGCAGCATCCAGACCTTGTGTTGTGCGGGGAGATGGTGGGGCCTGACAGCCCTTATGTCCCTAAATCGATTTACGATATCGAATCCCTTGAATTCTTTGTATTCGATATCAGGGAGAAGCTGACCGGGAAGCCGATGCCCGTGAAAAATCGGCGGCGGCTCGTGGATGAATACGGGCTCAGATCAGTCCGGCTTTTCGGGGAGTATGATGTTGAAAAAGCGCATACTGAGATAGCAAGTATCATCAAGGGGTTCGGGATGTCACTGAATGAAGGTGTTGTCATCAAAGATCCCGAAATGTTGCTTTTGCCCGTGAAATATACAAGTTCGATGAGTAACTGCGCGGACTTAAGATATGCCTTTGAATTTTACAACGATTATGGAAGGGACTTTTTTTTCCCCAGAGTGTGCAGGGAAGCGTTCCAGGCTTTTGAATGGAATGAAACTGAAGATAAGCTGGAAGAGAGATGCCGCATGCTGGGGAGGAGCATCCTTATGCCCATGATAAAGACCATCAGGAAGAAAAAGTTGGGGGAGCGCATAACCGAGACCGTGCAGATAAGGGTCAGGAACTTGAAAACCGTCCAGGAATTCGAAGACCACTTGAGGCTCCTGGGAGTGGACGCTATATTTGAAGAACCTGAAAAGACAGGGAATGGATACCTTGTGAGGATCCATAAAAAATATCACAGCACCAGTGATAAAACAGAATCTATACTCAATGGGGATTTGTGGGCATAGAATCGGGATGAGATTGCACTGGATGCAGGGCAGCCAGTTGCCCCTTCAGTTACCGACGTGCGCCGCCCGGTCGCCGCGGTCGGAGAAGCGAACGACGGTGGTGGTTTATAGAGGAATGATGGAAGGCTATTCGCGCATGTTCCTTGCAGCTTCTTTGGAGAAGGTAAGTGCGAGTATCCGGGAGGGGTCGATGTTTTCCTTTTCGACCATGTATGCGATCTTAGCAGTGATGGTCGTAGTATTGCCTGCGCCTGCACCTGCGAGGATCAGTTGGGGGGCTTGTGTATGCTTTATGGCTTCAAGCTGGCGGGGTTTTAGGGTTGAGAGGAGGGAGTTAACAAATATACACCACCGTTTTAAGTTGGTTAAAGGAATACGTCTGGAATAATAATACTTTGCAAAAATTATTTTCATTCCGATCAAATGGCGACCGCTGGCGAGAGGAACAAGGTAGGCAACATTTGTTGTTGACACGCATAACACCCATTAGGTTGACCCGAACATCCCAAATGGTTGCGAAGAGTTAACCACAAGATTAGATTGTGGGTTCTTACTTGAGATGGTATTTGTCTTTTATTATTTATCTTTGACATAACTTCACTACAATCCTTGCTACCTCATTTTCAGTCACTCTCGTTTCTACTGAACTTTTTCTTAAGATACTCTCAATGTAATCCAGGGAATATTCTCCATCGAGTAATTTTTTTAAACCCTTGAAATTATTATAGAGTACAATCACATCATCTCTTAATAATTCTCGATTTATATCTCTTTCTAATAACTCTATTACATCTGGATTGTAATGTCCATATAGGGCATATTTTGCAAGGGTAAACATACTTTTGGTCTCAGGAGAATCCCCACGCGTATAATTTGCAATCAAGTAATTTGAGAGAAAGACCCAAGCTGAATAAGTTGAAAGTAATCCATCAATTCTTGTAAATGCTCTTAAAAAATCTCCATTTAATTTTGAATTTTTATCTGCTATATCTTGTGTGGGAACACCAGATACCCATCCCCGTAATAACCAAAAATCGGTATTATCAAATGAACCATCTCCAATCTTGTATCTTTCGTAGGGAAGTTTTAGGGTCTCTAACATATGGTTAAAGAACGAATATGATTGAGAGTTTATGTTAGTAATATCTTTCCCATTGATTTTAAATTGATTATCTTGACTTTGTCAGATTGTAACTTGTTACAATAGCTAAAATTATTGTTCAACAAACAGATTCTTTAACATATCCATGTTCTCTTTAAGTTTCAATCTTTTAATCAACTTTTCCAAATATTT
>JAJRAP010000145.1 GCA_028679855.1 Candidatus Methanoperedens sp. | reverse complement strand
TCTTCTTGCTCTTTATCACCACTTAGAATATTAAAATACAAATCATAAGGATTATTCCTAATAAAATAATTACCTTTAACCACAAGATAAAATGCAGTTAACCTTTGTTGTCCATCTAAAATTAGTATATATTCTTTCACAGAATCTATTTCTGTATTCTCTTTATTTTTATCTTGACTTGTTCTAACAAATTCAAGCTTTTTTATGTTCTCTGATTGTAGATATTTTCCATCAAGTTTCCAAAATAAGAAAGTGCTAATTGGATAATCCCTCATTATAGAATCAAACAACGTATATATTTGTTCAGGTTTCCATACAAAATTACGCTGAATATCTGGTAAAAAATATTTTTTGTTAATCTCTTCTATAACTTCTGAAATTGATTTCCTGTCATAATCTTGCATGTTTTATCTGCCTTATTTATTTTAATAATTTGTTATACACCTACACAAGCTCAAGTAATTTATCATGAGCGTGACCATTGCTTGCTATCATGTTCACCCTCTGTCTCACATCAAGCGGAGTGGATAGAGGATTTCCGTTCCAGTCCGTAACGCGACCGCCTGCTTCTTCCACTATCAGTTTGCCCGCCGCGATATCAGTAACTCGAAGCATGCTTCTCATGTCGATAAAAGCATCGAAGATACCTGATGCTATGTAGCATAGCTCAAGCGCAGCGCAGCCGTACACCCTCACCCTCCTGACATTGTGGTTGTTTATCGGGAGAGCATGAGGACGCTGGCTGTAAGAAATAACACTTAGTTCATGAAGCATCGAGAAATTGGAAACATGAAGCTTTTTATTGTTCAGGAAAGCGCCTTTTCCTTTTTCAGCAGAATAGATATCCCCATTGACAAGATTCTTCACGAAGCCGTACCTGATCTCAGACAGGTCAGAGCCTCCGATGGCGATTGGCACACAGAAGAAGGGGATGTTGTTCACGGCATTGAAAGTACCGTCTATCGGATCAAGCACAAAAGTGAATTCAGGTTTGCCTCCTATTATCTTTTCACCCAGTTCTTCGCTCACGAACCGCATTGACCTGCCGTCTTTTTCGAGGACGCGAATCGCAGCGTTCTCTGCAACTTCATCTATTTTTTCGGTAGGCGTCCCGTCTGCACCTATGCGGAGCGTCACGCCTGCTTCTGGTTTTCCTATTAATCCTGAAACTTCTTCTTTGATGGCATCTGCAACTTCATTGCATAGCTCGAATAATTGGACAGTCATGTTTTTTCTTACCGCCTACGCCAGAGCGCATCCTGCTACGAACCTCTGCTTTGGATTGTTCAACCGGGCGATAAGGAACCGGTCATTTTTGCTATATGCAATATCTTTCTGAGCGGCAATAACAACAGTACACTCCGACCCGGCCTGTACCTGTGTGGCATCCTTGCCGCCAATGGAAATACTGCTGATGGTCGCAGGCATGTCCTGAAGCCCTGCAAAGAGATGCACTGAGTCGCCCACGCCCAGGGGTTGAGTGAATTTTGACAGCCTGCACTGGAGGGTGAATTTTGATGCAACGCCCTCGTCTTTTGACAATATATACCCGCGGTCGAATTCCTTTGACTGCACTCCTTTCAGAGCCAGTCCTACCCTCGTTCCTGCCGGTGCGGTTTTCATATCCACATCGTTGCTCTGGATAGAACGTATTTCGGCTGGTCTTTTGACAGGGAAGAGAGTGAACTGGTCGTGCATCTTGATCGTTCCCTGAATGACGATGCCCAGCACCACTGTTCCTATGCCTGTGACGTTGAAGAAATGATCTACCATTATGCGTGGCGGGAGTTCGTTCAGGGCAGCGTTGGTTTTCTTTACTTCCTCTGCGAGTGCGAATATTTTTTCCTTGAGCGTTTCCAGACCTTCGAACGTGGTTGTTGAAACAGGAACAGATTCCCATTTTTCAAGGTTCGTTCCTTTTGTTATGGCTTTTATCTTTTCAGTAAGTTCAGAAAGTGCCATTGGGTTTGACTTATCAGACATCGTGATAACGAACAGCCCCCTCTTGTTGCCCAGAAGGTCAAGCGCCACGATGCATTCTCCCACCTGAGAATTAAGACCTGTCGCCGGGATGCAGACAAGGGCAATATCAGAGAGGTTAATCGCATTGATGAGCGATTTGATGGAAGCGGGATAGCCAATAGCGTCCACAAATGAGTAAATGTCGTTTCCTTTTACAAAATTATAAAGCGTGATATCTGATTCAGTACCCTTCTTTCCAAGATTTGCTGCGAGGCTCGTCCTGCCTGATCTCTCGCTTCCGATGATAGATACGTTTGCCATTATAAGAACTCCATGTAATAATAAGGTTGAATGTATATGAAATTGGCGTTACACTTAAATATTGTAACATAGGTAAATATCAGGTCAGTTATTCATTATTTAAGGTGGTAACACGAATTATAATTACTTATTCTATGCACTTATCATCTTCTACCTGTTGGGCGCAGTATTATCCATATTATTTAATAAAAAGGATAAGCTCTCTACCTATTCTGCATTCCTGAGCGCTTCGGTCGCATCCATTTTCGGCATTGTTTTTTCATTCTCAGTTCTTTTTGGAGAAAAATTTACATTTTCCATATCAGGTTCATCATTCCTGAATTTTGCTTTTGTGGTGGA
>JAJRAP010000144.1 GCA_028679855.1 Candidatus Methanoperedens sp. | reverse complement strand
CCGATGTCTTTTTCAGAGAGCATGTCAAGACTTATTGATTTTGGCTTGCCTGCGCCTTTACAGTCAGGGCATTCCTTTTCGCTGAGTATGATGGAGCCTGTGCCTTTGCAGGCTGAGCATTCTGTGGTCATAGATTTTAGTGATAGATGCGGTGCAGGATGAAATAAGTTACGCGGGTCTTTAACTGGTGCAGCAGATTGACAGGATGTCTTTATGTGGTTTCATAGTTATCATCTTTTGAGTATTCCTCTTCGAGATAGTTCAGTTATAATTCAGATAATATTAAATTATTGGATCGCCTTCAAAGAAGCTATCCCCGACCTCACAGCCTCAGCAGACCTGTCCAGCGCTTTTTTCTCATCATCTGCAAGCTCAAGCTCTATTATCTCTTCCACACCGCGTCCCCCAAGCTTCACAGGAACGCCCAGATAAATATCCCTTTTTCCGTATTCACCGCTCAGGTATGCGCACACAGGCATTACCCGTTTCGTATCCTTCAACACTGCCTCAACCATGTTCGTAACCGCTGCAGAAGGCGCGTAGAAGGCGCTCCCCGTCTTGAGAAGGTTCACAATTTCAGCCCCGCCGTTCACAGTCCTTTCAACAAGGCGCTGGATAGTATCTTTTGACATCAGTTCTGTTATAGGAACACCCGAGACCGTTGTAAAGCGCGGCAGAGGGACCATCGTGTCACCGTGCCCTCCAAGCACCATCGCGCTTATATCCCGCACAGAGCAGCCCAGTTCCATAGCGATAAATGTGGCGAACCTTCCTGAATCAAGCACTCCGCTCATACCGAACACCCGCCGCGGTTCAAAACCCGTTGTCTTCAAAGCGACATACGTCATTATATCAAGCGGGTTCGTGACCGTGATGACGATCGAATCAGGGGCATATTTCGCAATGTTCTGAGAAACCTCCCTGATTATCTTCCCGTTTATCTTAAGCAGGTCTTCGCGGGTCATACCTGGCTTTCTTGCTATCCCTGCCGTGACCACGACCACGTCAGAACCTTCGATGTCCTTATATTCGTTCGTGCCTGTTACCTTTGCGTCGTACCCGCACAGGGGTCCTGCTTCCGCAAGGTCAAGGGCTTTACCCTGCGGCAGCCCTTCAACGATATCGGTCATGACGACATCACCCAATTCCATCTGTGCTATCCTCTGCGCCGCTGTCGCACCGACTGCACCTGCGCCTATTATCGTGATCTTTGGCATGTTTTCGATAAAGGTTTCAAAACAAGATAATATTTGTGCTGAATAATTCTTATTCTAAAAATAGAAAATAAGAAGGTTTTTTATTTTTTTCCAAGCAGTCTGCAGGTCTTGCATACAGCATCACTCCCCGGTTCACCGCATATCCTGCATACTGCTATCTGATTATCAGGAGAACGAAGAGCTTCGGAGATAGTTTCATACCCTCCAAGAAGGGAGTATTTCGTACCTGGATGTTTTACCTCATAGTTGTTGAGCATCTCGCGTATCTCATTTCGCAAAGCTTCCCCTGCGTAGGGGCATTCGTCCATGCTTACAGGCAGGTCGTTTAAGAATCCGTAAAGAGCTACCTCTTTTTCCGGGATGCTTCGAAGCGGTTTTATTCTCATGACAAGACCCGGTTGTTTAACGTTTGGAATCATCCTTTTTAACCTGTCCATATCACCTCGCAGATAGTTCATGAGAATTGTCTGCGACTCATCGTCAAGGTTATGACCGGTAGCAAGTTTAATTGCGCCAAGCTCCCTTGCGGTTTTATTGAGCAGGTTTTTCCGAAGCACACCGCAAAGGGTGCATGCAGCGTGTTCTTTTCTCGTTGTAAGCTCATCAAGAGTGACGCCGAATCCTTCCTTGAACGAACTTATTGTGTGCGGGATGCCAAGGTCGCGGGTCAGATTTACCGCATGTTCAAGTGTGTTCTCACGGTATCCTTTTATTCCTTCATCTATCGTGATGGCAGAAAGTTCCAGGTCTTTTCTACCCTTGAATATCTTATGCAGAACATAAAGAAGAACTGTGCTGTCCTTTCCGCCGCTTAACGCTACTGCTATCCTGTCCCCTTTTTGCACCATCCTGAATTTACGGATATCGCGCTTTATTTTTCTTTCCACATCGGTAATAAAATGCGTCCTGCAAAGATGGGTGTTTGAGTATTTCTGATAGATCACAGCGCTTTTGCTGCACCGCTGGCATTTCATAATCAAGTCAAAATGCTATACTTTAATAAATAATCTCCCGGAAATTGTAATGTCACTGCCTTTCGCTTTTCCTGATCGTAACAAGTGAAATATTCTTCAGTATTCTTTGCGCTTCTTCTGTTTCCTTGCCGATCTTCACGTCCCCTTTGCGCCCAACGGTCGCTGTCAAAAGATAATCATCCCCGATGTACACATCCACTGTCTCACCTGTGAGTTTTGCGACGTGGAGCAGTATGTGCTTCTTTGAGCGCTCAACCATTGGAGCAAAACTTGATATCTCGCTTTTTTCCGGCTTTTTTACTTTTTCCCTGCCTGCTTTTCTTTCCCTTATATCAAGATGTATCCCAAGTTTTTTCTCGATAAGGTCTATGTTCTTTCCCGCTTTCCCGATCACTCCGGCTATGTCTTCCTCGTCCATGTACACAGTAGCGCTTGTGTCTGAAACCACCTCGACATCCACCATACTGCGTGTATATTTTTGCATCTCTTTGCGTATCTCCCTGCCAGCAAGAGCCCATATGCCAGAACGCCTCCCTTCTGTTTCGCCGACAGGCATGACCACGACCTGCTCGCCGTATGTATATATTTCATACTCCACGTTCTGTGTTTCAAAATCCGCTACGGTTATCACAGGACGGGCAAGGTCCTGCTCAACCATACCGTGAGGCACTTTTACCGTGAACGCGATATCGTACACCTTTGCAACCTCTCCTTTTTCAATAAAGACCACTGTATCCACGACCTGCGGGATGATACCTAATTCAACGCGACCGATAAGTCTCTGGATAGCATCCACCGCCCTCGTTGCATGTACCACGCCAATCATTCCCACGCCAGCCATCCTCATATCAGCAAAAACATGGAAATCTTTTGTCTTCCTGACCTCATCGTAGATGGTATAATCGGGTCTCACAAGAAGCATGATGTCTGCGGTCTTTTCCATGTCCCGCTCAAGGGGAGCATACTGGGTTATAGCATCCGGCACCTGAAGGTCCCGGGGCGACTCCATAGTCTTTACTATAAAGTTCTGCCTGTAAAGGAATTCGGCTATGCTTGCGGCAAAAGTGGATTTTCCCGCACCTGGTGGTCCAGCCACAAGGATCCCGCGCTGTCTTTCCACGATCCTGTCCTTGAGTTCCTTTCCCATCCTGTAATCATCAAGGCGCACGATCGCAATAGGTCTTACAGCAGTTATCTCCATGCCGTCCGAGAAGGGGGGCTGCGCCACTGCTATGCGCATTGAGCCTATCTGGAATACCGTCGCTCCAGTATAATCGATCTCCAAGAACGAATCGGGGTCGCGTTTTGTCCTTACGATGAGTTCCCTTGCAATACCATGAAGTTCCGGCTCTGTGCAGGGTTCATTCCTTATCCTGACAAGTTTCTGGTTTCCTATCGTCCCCCTCTTTGCCATGGGCGGCACGTTGACCTTGAGGTGTACCGAAAGAGTGTCATCAGTGAAAAAATCGCTGATGAGAAGTTCTTTGAGTTCCTCCTGCACTGGATACATATATTCCACATTCAGTCCCTTTGCACGCGCCACTTCTGCCTGCACTTTGTCGCTTGTAATGAAAAGGGCTTTCTTATCTACCGCTACCGCGCGAATGATCGAGTCTATCTCACCAGATGAGGCAAGTTTTATCTGCTCAAGGGAAGGACGCTTTCCTGTGAACTCGATCCTGATCTCCCCTCTTTTTGCCATCTCGCTCAGTTCTTTTAGTTCTTCAAGCCCCTTGAAACCCGTTTCTCTCCCCTTATTCGCCTGGGCTTCAAGCTCTGCCACAAGCGCCTCTGCAATGACCACTGTTGTATCCTTATATTCCCCTGCTTTCAATTTCGCCGTTATTCTCCCGTCGATGATAACACTTGTATCAGGAACGATACATAACTCCTCAGTCATATTGATTAGATGCACTCCTTAAAGTAAAAATGTTGGCATAAAGAATAAGTAGTTTAATTGTGAGTTTAAGATGCAGTCCCGTAGGGTAGCGGTCAATCCTTCTGGCCTTTGGAGCCGGAGACGGTGGTTCGAATCCGCCCGGGACTACTAAATTTTTTTTATCAAATTCTCCATTTCTCCCGCATCACGATCTCATCAAGGCTTTTTCGCGAAGTGGGGCGCGGTATTGCCGAGGGATAACCAAGAGTCAGAAGCTGAACTACCCGCACACTGCCCGGGATATTCAATATTTCTTTTACCTTTTTTTCATCGAATGCACCTATCCAGCATGTACCAAGTCCTTCTTCAACCGCCTGGAGGGTCATATGATCCACAGCGATCGCGGTATCAATCGAATAAGCCGGTTGCCCACATGCCATTATATAATCAGATTCAACCGAACAGGCTGCAATTACCACAGGCGCCTCAGCCACAAATGACTGGTTCTTCGCAGCTTCAGAAAGCGCTTTTCGTGTCTTTGCATCCCTTACTATGACAAATCTGCGTTCCTGGCGGTTCCCGGCAGAGGGTGAAAGCCTGCCTGATTCAAGTACTCTTTCCAGTTTATCCTCTTCCACCTCACGAGATTCATACGCCCTTATGCTTCGTCTTGTTTGTATTGCTTTGCGCACATCCATAAACATATTTTTACCTCATTATCCAGTTTACTTATCTCAGTGACCTCCTTCACCCATTTTGACTTCCTGCAGGCTTGCACCTTTAAGCTTTGAAGCGCTTCCTGGCCTGGTATGTTTTTCAGAGGTCTTTTTCACATTTGTAGCTATATCTTTTCCAAGGCGTTTGCATTCTTCGAGGTCTTTTTCCGCGGGTGCATACTGGACGCGCAGCACTGGATCTATCACTTTCATGCCGAGTTCACGCATCTTGTCCGCGATCATACCGGGCGCCTCACCGCTCCATCCATATGAACCGAAGGCTGCTCCGACCTTGCCTTTAGCATTGGCTTTACCAAGGCTTTCAATGAATTTCTCCATGGGCGGCAGCATCTTATAATAGAATGTGGATGACCCGAGAGCTATTCCATCTGCAGATTTCAGTTCTTCAATCTTTGCTTCATGGAAATTCATGGCAACTGCGTCAACATTCCTTGATTGGGCACCTTCTACGATAGCGTCAGCCATT
>JAJRAP010000143.1 GCA_028679855.1 Candidatus Methanoperedens sp. | reverse complement strand
GTTCGGGATACTATCAGAACGAGCTCATTGAATGGTCTGCAAAGACTCATTGCCTCTCTCATTCAAGAAATCAATATGCTTCACGGGGCAGGATATGGGCTTGACGGAACAACAGGCAACGATTTTTTTAACCCACTTCAGCTTTCCACAACGGATTCCTCCTCTGGTGCGGATATTACTGCTACTATTACAGACCCTTCCCTCCTGACCCTTGATGAATACACCGTACAGTTTGATACATCCGGCAACTACCTTATATACAACAAACAAACCGGCACACTTGTTGCCTCCGGGGCATATGTCTCTGGAACCCCCATTCATATTGACGGTATGGAGATTGTGATAACCGGCCCTGTTACTTCTGCCGACAGATTCACTGTAAGCCCTTTAACGGATGTTATCAAAAATTTTGAAGTGGCAATTACTGATCAGCAAAAGATAGCTGCTGCATCATCAAATACTGCATTACCGGGAGATAACTCGAATGCCCTCCTCATTGCACAACTTTCTCAGAATGCCATAGCACATCTCGGCGGCGCAACCCTCTTCAGTTACTATGGAGGGCTTGTTTCCACCATTGGTTCTATGAGCAGGGCAGCCTCGGACAGCTTAACCTTCGATGGCAACCTCTTATCAGAATTAAATAACAGGCGGGAATCCCTGTCTGGCGTCTCTCTGGATGAGGAAGCTGCAAATCTCATACGGTTCCAGCGGTCATTTCAGGCAGGTGCGAAGATGATCCAGATAACGGATGAACTGTTGCAGACTCTCTTAAATCTATGAGAATAACTTCTTTTATGATATTCAATCAGCTTACACGGGCACTCCAAAGGAATATGGAAGATTTTGCGAAATTAAATACCCAATTAGCATCAGGGAAAAGAATAGAAAAGCCCTCAGATGACATTATCGGAATGATGAGGGCACTGGATTACCGGTTGAGCATTAACACCGCCGGACAGTACAAATGCAATATCGAGGAAGCAAATTTCCATCTCCAATTTACTGATAAAGTCCTGAATTCTGTTTCAAACAGCCTGCTGAAATTAAAAGAATTGCTCTCCATGGGAGGAAACAATCAGACTGAAGAAAACAGGTCTTTCTATGCAAACCAGGCTGCCGAATGGAGAGACTTCCTTCTTGAATTATCGAATTCTACATTAAGGGACAGATATATATTCTCAGGATATAAAACTGACCAGATCTCATTCACCTATAATCCAAGCACCTACCACTATGACTATAACGGTGACCTGGGTGAAATAAAGATTCCCTTCGATACAGGAGCAACACTCCCCTTGAATATACAGGGGAGTAAGGCATTCAGCTTCACGCTCGAGGGGCCATTGCCGACAGAACTCCCTGATGGAACCCCGATCAATTACACTCAAGCGACTGACCCATCAACAGGTATTACCACAATCACCGTTGAAATAGGGAATGCAGGAGACCCTGGATACGATACATTCTCTGTCTCTAACATCATGGATATTGCCAATACTTTAAGTTTTGCCTGGCAATATAAAGATATTGATGGTTCAGATTTGAACTCAGATCCTGCCATACGCGAAGAGATGGCAATGCGCAGGTTACTGGCTCTTTCAATTCCTCTTGACGCAGCCCGCAATCAGGTTTTACAGGCTCAGGCAGAAATCGGCACAAGACAGGTTCATCTCGATGATCAAAAGACAAGACTTGACAACGCTACTCTGAACCTGAAAAATGGCCTTTCAGAAACAGAAGATGCTGACATGGAAGCAACGATAACAGAGATCCTCAAGACAGAGACGGCACTGCAGGCATTAAGGGAATCAGCATCCCGGATACTGTCGCAATCACTGCTTGATTTTTTGAAGTAGCCTGTTTTGAAGCTAAAATCTATCAAGGCAACACAGAGAATTGAATTTAATTACAACCTATAGGCTGGAAACTTATATTGTTCAGGTTAAAGAGTAATAGCTTTAACGTCCCTGGAGACCGGCAGCAATGCTAAGATTGATATTGATAATGACTGTGAGTTTTTCAGGTGATGGATACGCCATGACATCAAAAATCCGCTTATCTATAAATACTGCCAGGCTGAGAATATCTTCTTTCAGCTTATTTGGAAGGGGATTATCAGCCTTCGTTAACTCGCCCTGGAATATACTCCAGATAAGCTGATTGAATTTAAGAGCCTCCTCCAGTTTGGCATTGCCGTTTTCGGAATCCCAGTTTTCCTGACAGTTCTTGAGCATCAGCGCTGCTTTGGTAAGTACCGACGCCTCTATCTCCCGGCCGGACATCGTTGTTTTCAGGGCAGTCCTATATGCATCTAATTGAGCTGCGTGCATTCTTCACTACCTCCTGTTCGTAAGCTACCAATTTACGGGCAATTTTGAGAGCTTTATAATGCTGCCCACTCAGGATATGCTGACTTATTTGATCAATGAATAGTATTGTGCTTGGACATGCATTAACTACATCGCGCACTAATTGCCAATAGGTATTATGGTGATCTGCCATATTTTTTTCGTCAATATACATGAGTTGAACAACAAAATAAATCCTGCGACAAGGGGTGTTGGCATCTTCTTCATTTATGATATCTTTTTCACGAAGTATCGGGATGTTGTTCTCGATGACCAAATCACTATTATTTTTACCGTTGGTGACAACAGCACTACCAATGATTACCGTTTCTTTAGGTTTTAATCTGATTTTCAGTGCCATTGTTTTTCCAGCAACTCCTTTTAGCCTTGTAAAACATTTCTTTGAGCAAGGGGAAGATTTACCTTCCCCTTGCTCGCATACCTACTAACCGAATAACCTTAAAACCGATTGGGCTGCCTGAGCAGATAAGCTCAAGGCAGTGGTGCTGAGTGCCTGGCGT
>JAJRAP010000142.1 GCA_028679855.1 Candidatus Methanoperedens sp. | reverse complement strand
GCGTCATCAAGGCTTACATCACCCGCGTGGGAGAAGGACCACTTCCCACAGAACAGAAAAACGAGGTAGGAGAGCACCTGCGCCAGAAAGGTGGAGAGTTCGGAACGACCACAGGTCGCCCCAGGAGATGCGGATGGTTCGACCTGCCGCTTGCGAAAAAGTCCATCGACCTGAACGGCTATACAGGGATGGCGCTCACCAAACTTGATGTGCTTGGGGGGCTTAATACCCTGAAGGTGTGCACGGGATATGAACTGGACGGGAATACGATCGAGTACCCGCCCGAACTTTCGGATGACATTGCCCGTTGCAAACCAGTTTATATAGAAATTCCAGGCTGGGAAGAGAACATATCTGGAGTGGAAGACATCGGGGGACTTCCAGATAACGCCCAGCAATATATTGAATTGCTTGAACAATTAATGGAAGTAAAGATAGAGTATATTTCAGTCGGTCCCGGAAGAAAGCAAACATTTATGAAATAACCTGAATATATATAAAATAGGAAAAATCATGGAAAAGAATGTTCGATTAAAGGTATCTGAGGCTGACCAGAGGGATGTCGGGAAGGGCATCGTCAGGATCGATGAGAAGTTCAGGAACGCCATCGAGGTCAATATATTCGATGTGGTCGAGATAAAAGGAGAACGACCTACATCTGCCATGGTGGGCAGGGCATATCCGCAGGACGAAGGGCTGGATGTTATAAGGATGGATGGGCTGATACGCACAAATGCCAAGACAAGCATAGGAGAATACGTGGAGGTCAGGAAAGCGGAGTGGAAGGAAGCGAAAAAGGTCACTCTTTCACCTGTGATACAGAACATCCACATATACGCGCCCAGCGAGAGCCTGCGGGCTTTATTTCACAACAGAACAGTCTCAAAAGGAGACATAATCTCAACCACAAGTGTACGAAAACCCAGAGAATCACTCGGAAGCGATGTAATGTTGGAGCAGATATTCCAGGGTATGTTCCCGTCCTTTGGTCTTGGCGAGATCAAACTGCAGGTGGTTGCCACGGTACCGGCAGGTATTGTGAAGATCACCGATATAGCGGATGTGGAACTATTACCTGAGGCTGTGGCGCTCGAACAGGAAATACCAGAGGTCATGTACGAGGACCTGGGCGGCATAAAACCTGCTATCACCAAGATCAGAGAGATCATAGAACTGCCTCTTAAACACCCTGAGCTTTTTAGCCGCCTTGGCATAGATGCGCCCAAAGGTGTGCTGCTGCACGGTCCACCAGGAACTGGAAAGACCATGCTGGCAAAGGCAGTGGCTAACGAGAGCGATGCGTATTTCAAGATAATCAACGGTCCTGAGATAATGTCAAAATACTATGGTGAGAGCGAGCACAAGCTTCGCGAGGCGTTCGAGGAGGCAGAAAAAAATACTCCAGCGATCATCTTCATCGATGAAATTGACAGCATAGCCCCCAAACGTGCAGAGGTTACTGGCGAAGTGGAGCGTCGGGTGGTGGCTCAATTGCTTGCTCTCATGGATGGACTGAAATCCAGGAAGAACGTTATCGTTATCGCCGCCACGAACCGACCAGAGGCTCTGGACATGGCGCTTCGCCGTCCAGGCAGGTTCGACCGCGAGATAGAACTGCGGGTGCCCGACCGCGAGGGAAGGCGCGAAATATTACAGATCCATACGCGCGGTATGCCCCTTGCTGAAGATGTGAAGCTTGACGACCTTGCCAATCGCACATACGGCTTCGTGGGCGCTGATATCGCTGCCGTGTGCAGGGAAGCTGCAATGAATTCCCTGCGAAGGGTCCTTCCGGAAATAGATCTTGATATTAAGGAGATACCAAAAGAGACGCTTGACAAACTGAGGGTAACGCGTTCAGACTTTGAAGGGGTACTGAAAGAGATCCAGCCATCAGCGCTTCGCGAGATACTTTTCGAAGTGCCAAACGTCACATGGGACGATATCGGCGGGCTTGATAAAGTAAAATCCCTGCTTTCCGAGGCTGTGGAATGGCCGCTGCGGTATAGCGAATCGTTCATGCGAATAGGCGTTGAGCCCCCAAAGGGTGTTCTCCTGTATGGACCACCAGGCACAGGAAAGACGCTGCTGGCAAAGGCGATCGCCAATGAAAGCGAGGCGAATTTCATAACAGTCAAGGGCAGCGATATATTGTCCAAATGGTACGGCGAATCTGAAAAGCACATTGCTGAGATCTTCAAGAAAGCGCGTCAGGTGGCGCCATCTATTATTTTCCTTGATGAGCTTGACGCGCTTGCCCCGATGAGAGGAAGCGCACTTGGTGAACCTCATGTGACTGAGCGTATCGTAAACCAGCTCCTGTCAGAGCTTGATGGGCTTGAGGAATTAAGGGGCGTTGTGATCATCAGTGCCACGAATCGACCAGATATAATTGACCCGGCTCTGTTGCGTCCAGGCAGGTTTGATGAGATGATACTTGTACCAGTGCCTGATGCAAAGACGAGGCTTGAGATATTTAAGGTACACACAAAGAAAATGGCTCTTGCAAATGATGTTAACCTTAATGAACTTGTCAAATTAACAGAAGAATTTACAGGCGCTGATATTGCTTCGGTTTGCAAGAAAGCGGGAAGGTTCGCGATGCGGGAAGATATAAATGCAAAAAACGTAAAGCAGTCACACTTCCTTGCGTCGATTGAGGATACAGGTCCATCTGTCACACCAGAAACTATGGACTACTATGAGAAACTTAAAGGGGAACTTCGAAAGAAGAGATCGAAACAGATCGAAACAAGACCAGAGATGTATGCATAATGATAAAAGAAGGGGTTCTTTACGATGAGCTGCCCGGCTGTAAAGTAAAATGCAATGTGTGCTCGCACAGGTGCACCATTGCGGAAGGAAAAACAGGGATATGCAGGACACGAAAGAACATTAGCGGGAAGCTTCACACGCTCATCTACAATACCGTATCGAGCGAAGCTGTTGACCCGATCGAGAAAAAGCCTCTGTATCATTTTCTCCCTGGCACGTTCTCGTATTCCCTTGGCACCATTGGATGCAATTTCAGGTGCCTGCACTGCCAGAACTGGAATATCTCGCAGGTGTCGCTTGATGAGGCTTATACAAAGGAGATAACACCTGAAGAGGCTATAAGAAGGGCGGTCGCATCGGGAAGTAAGTCGATCTCATGGACGTACAACGAGCCAGCGATATGGCATGAATACACCTATGACAGCGCAGCGCTTGCAAAGAAAGCTGGACTGAAGACGATATACGTAACGAACGGCTACATCACTCCCGAGGCGCTGCGAAGGATGGCTCCGTATCTTGATGCATATCGTGTGGATATCAAATCATTCTCTGATGAGTTCTATAAAAAAGTATGCGGTGCAAGGCTTGCTCCCGTGCTTGAATCAACGAAGCTTGCAAAGGAACTTGGGATGCATGTGGAAACGATAACTCTTGTCATACCGGGGCGCAACGACTCTAAGGAGGAGCTGACGCAGATATCAAGATGGGTGAGAGAAAACCTGGGAGAGGATACGCCCATGCACTTCACACGGTTCCATCCGATGCATAAAATGGATCATGTCGCGCCAACGCCGCTATCCACTCTTGAAATGGCGCATGGTATTGCGAAGAAAGAGGGGATGAGGTTCGTTTATCTGGGTAATGTTGCGGGACATAAGTATGAGAATACCTACTGCCCGCGCTGTGATTCGCTGCTGATAGACCGCGCGGGGTTCAGGGTGGGTGAGGTGAGGATGAAGGATGGGAAGTGCGCGAGGTGTGGGGAAGGGATATCGATCGTTGGGATTTGAGGAGGATTCACAGGTTTCGGTCATACCCCGAAATCCGCCTGTGAGAGTCCTTAGTGCGGGAGGTTGGGCGACAGTCCTGCGCTCCAGTGGGGTGCCCGGATGGTCGCGGCGAACATGAAGCTGCTCATCAGCGCATTAATATTTTATGAACTTAGCTGAAAGATCATATGTTCATGACGTAACTGCAAACGAATAGAACCCCGATGCATTGACGACCACGCTGCTATTTATGAATTATTCAATGTATAGGAAAGTATAAATACATGCCCCTATCTTGCATCTGAATCTCAAGTCAGAAAAATTGATATTCTTGGTTTTCATCCTTCAAGAACCTTATTTATCTCCTCAATATCAGGCAATTGCGATATCGGATAGACCTTAACGAAAATAACCTGTCCATTTACATCCACGATTATATTAGCTCTCTCAGAGAATCCTTCTTTTTCCCTGAATATCCCGTATGACCGCGCAACCTCGCCATGATGCCAGAAATCAGAAAGCAGCCTTGTATTCTCGATAACAAGCTCCTTTGCCCAGGCTTTCTTTGATTCTGTCGAGCATTACAATATTGCCTATTGGGAAAGTTACATTTTCATACATGCTTTTTCAACAACCCTGTCAAAGTATATCTTCTCGGTATCAAGAGGCCCAGGATGCGCTTCGGGATGATACTGGACTGACATTATTTCAAGATCCCTGTGCTCAAGCCCTTCGACTGTCTTGTCGTTCGTGTTGAACTGGGTGACCGATATCTCTTTTTTATCAATGCTGTCTTCATCAACAGCATAACCATGGTTCTGCGAAGTAATATTATAACAATACCCTTTTTCAGGTCCTTAACCGGCTGGTTAGCTCCACGATGCCCGAACTTCATTTTATAGGTCTCTGCTCCTATCGCAAGAGATATTATCTGGTGTCCAAGGCAGATGCCAAAAATAGGAAGCTGGCCTGCAAGTTCCTTTACAACAGATATGCCGTTTACCGCCTGCTGCGGGTCGCCCGGCCCATTGGAAAGAAGTATTGCATCCGGCTCGTAATTCATTATCTCTCTCACTGGCATTGTGGCAGGAACTACTGTGACATTGACTCCCCTGTTGTTCAGGCTCTTAATGATGTTCCTTTTTACCCCAAATCCATTACAACAATATTATCGCCATCTTTCTGGCCTTTCACATTATATGCCTTTTTGCATGTAACTCTTCCAATGAGGTCAAGACCGCCAATTTCCGGCTGTTCTCTTGCAAGCCTCACTGCTTCATTACCATCATCGCTGCCCACGATCATCGCAGCTTTCATGGTTCCATGTTCCCTCATCCCTCAGGAATTCATAGATCGAACGCGTTGACCTGTGATGGGATGGATGATCGCATGCTTCGCCTATTACGAATGTTCCATCTTCAAGCCCAAGAACTGCTTTCATGGAGGCTTAATTGTAAAGGGATTATAAATATTTATTCTCATTTCGTATGATATTCCCCAAGAGACTTGATCGTTATCTCACCCTTATTCATCGCTTCAATGGCATCCGCAGCAGCAAGCGCAGCCTGTATGGTCGTGATATACGGCACGCTAAAATCAACCGCAGCCCTTCTTATCTGGAACCCGTCTTTTACTGCCTGCTTGCTTGTAGGAGTATTTATTATGAGGTCAACTTTCTTATTGTGAATAAGATCTACAACATTGGGTGTGCCTTCACTTACCTTGTTTATGACCTCGATCTTTATCCCTTTTTCCGCAAGGTACAGCGCTGTTCCTCGCGTACCCAGAATATGTAGCCCTGCGTCCTGCATTTTCTTTGCTACTCGTACAATATGTGCTTTATCGGTATCACGGATGGACATGAAAACAGTGCCTGACATGGGGAGTTTATTGTCGGCAGCCCACTCAGCTTTGTAGAACGCCTTTCCGAAATCGTAGTCTATTCCCATTACTTCCCCGGTGCTTTTCATCTCAGGTCCAAGCAGCGGGTCAGCGCCGGGGAGCTTATCGAATGGCAAGAGAACCTCTTTTACTGACACATGCTTTGGAGTTACATCTCCTGTGATCCCAAGCTCTTTTAATGTGTGTCCCGCCATAACCCTTGCAGCGATCTTGGCAAGTGGAACTCCTGTTGCTTTGCTCACAAAAGGAATTGTGCGGCTTGACCTGGGATTTGCTTCAAGAACATATACTATACCGTTCTTTGTTGCCATCTGGATATTAATAATACCAACCACATGCAGGGCAAGGGCTATCTTTTCTACATAATCGCGAACCGCAGCAATAATTTCTGGCTTAAGGGACTGCGGAGGTATAACACATGCTGAATCCCCGGAATGAATGCCAGCTTCTTCTATGTGCTCCATAATTGCACCTATTAGCACATCTTTCCCGTCGCAGATAGCATCCACGTCTATCTCGACTGCGTTCTCAAGAAAATCATCAATGAGCACAGGATGCTCATTTGAAACTTTTACAGCTTCTTTCAGGTATCGCTCAAGGTCTCGTTCATCATATACGATCTCCATGGCGCGCCCGCCAATGACGTATGATGGACGAACAAGCACAGGATAGCCTATCCTTTTTGCTTCATTGAATGCCTGGGAATAATTGATCGCACATCCCGCTTCTGGCTGTGGTATGCCCAGTGTTTTCATCATGGCATTAAAGCGTCCCCTGTCCTCAGCAATGTCCATGTCATCAGGCGTAGTCCCAAGGATGACCGTATTGAGATCGGTTCTCCTTTCAAGTTCTTTCTTAAGGGGTATGGCAAGATTGACCGATGTCTGTCCGCCGAACTGCACCATTACTCCATAAGGATGTTCCCTTTCTATCACGTTCATGACATCTTCAAGCGTGAGAGGCTCAAAGAACAATTTATCTGAGGTATCGTAGTCAGTTGACACTGTTTCCGGGTTGTTGTTCAAGATATGGGTCTCAATCCCCTCTTCGCGAAGCGCTGTCACTGCATGGACTGTACTGTAGTCAAATTCAATGCCCTGCCCGATTCGGATCGGGCCTGAGCCAATTATTAGCACTTTCTTCCTGTTCGATGGAGATATTTCGCACTGTTCTTCGTAAGTCGAATAATAATAAGGCGTTGCAGCCGCAAATTCTGCAGCGCAGGTGTCCACCATCTTGTATGTGGGAATAATACCGTGCGCTCTTCGCAGATCGTTAATCTCTTCGCGGGTCTTTCCTGACAGAAAGGCTATTCTCTCATCGCTAAAGCCCATGCGTTTTGCATATCTTATGTTTCCGGGTGAGATATCGACCTTTAGAGTTTCCTCAGCATCAATGATATTCCGGATCTTCTTTATGAAGAACAGGTCGATATTTGTAATTCTTGAAATTTCATCCGCCAGCATGCCGTTTTGCAATGCATAGTAAATGACGAACATGCGTTCATGGGTCGGATGGCGAAGGATTTCTAATATCTCTTCTTTGCTCCATTCTTTGTACCCGAAGTACATATCTGCTTCAAGTGAGCGCACAGCTTTCTGAAGCGCTTCTTCGATGGTGCGCCCGAAAGCCATTACTTCGCCTGTGCTTTTCATGGCGGTTGTGAGGCGTTTGTTGGCTGTTACGAATTTGTCAAAAGGCCAGCGCGGTATCTTTACGACTGTGTAATCGATAGTGGGTTCAAACGATGCCGGCGTCTTTTTTGTGATATCATTGGTTATTTCATCAAGCGTCATGCCTATTGCGATCTTTGCAGTGACGCGGGCTATGGGATACCCTGTTGCTTTTGAAGCAAGTGCTGATGAGCGGGAAACGCGCGGATTAACTTCGACGATCCTGACCTCATCATCGCGGACTGCGAACTGGATGTTGCATCCACCTTCGATACCCAGTGCCCTGATGATCTTGATAGATGTGCTTCTTAGTTTCTGGTGATCTACATCAGATAAAGTCTGGGAAGGGGTTACAACGATCGATTCCCCGGTGTGTATGCCCATGGGATCGATGTTTTCCATATTGCATATAACGATGCATGTATCGTTCTTGTCGCGCATGACTTCATATTCGAATTCCTTCCAGCCGATAATGCTTTCTTCGATAAGTACCTGGTGGATACGTGAGTGTTTGAGCCCACGCTCTGTTATTTCGACCAGTTCTTCCTTTGTGCAGGCGATGCCGCCTCCTGCGCCGCCGAGTGTGTATGCGGGGCGGATGATCAGAGGAAGACCCAGTTCATCGATCGTTGTAAGGGCATCCTCGATCGTGTTCACTGCTTTTGACCGCGGGACTTTTTCACCGATGCTTATCATTTTTTGCTTGAAGAGATCGCGGTCTTCCGAATCTTTGATCGCCTGGAGGGATGTTCCCAGAAGCTCGACATTGAATTTTTCAAGGACTCCCATTTCTGCAATTTCAGTTGTGATATTAAGACCGGTTTGTCCGCCAAGACCTGCAATAATGCCGTCAGGGCGTTCTTTTTCGATGATCTTTGCCACGACCTCAGGTTCAAGGGGTTCGATATAGATAGCATCAGCCATGTCCGAATCTGTCATAATGGTGGCAGGATTGCTGTTAACAAGAATTACTTTTATTCCCTCTTCCCGCAGGGAACGGCATGCCTGGCTTCCTGAAAAATCAAATTCTGCCCCCTGTCCGATCATGATAGGACCTGAACCTATAAGCAGTACCTTTTTGATGTCCCGTCTTTGTGGCATTTTACCTCAAAATTTTTATGATAAATGTCACGACGTGTTATTAATTCTATCCCTTAGAACTTTGGAGGAGATG
>JAJRAP010000141.1 GCA_028679855.1 Candidatus Methanoperedens sp. | reverse complement strand
GGTGCTGCTGTGGCGCATATCTGCGCAATGAACGGGATCCCGATGGTAGAAGTCAGAGGCATCAGCAATATGATCGAGGACAGGGACATGAAGAAATGGGATATAGAAGCAGCAGCATCGAATTGCAATAAGGTTGTAATGGAACTTGTTAGAAGGTTAAAATGAAAAGGCTTTCCCTTGGTTATTCACCGTGCCCTAACGATACGTTCATATTCTATGCTCTGGCTCATAAAAAAGTCAGGGGCAGCGTGGAGTTTTCTGAGACGCTCAGGGATGTGGAGACGCTTAACAGGATGGCGCGAAGGTCAGAGCTTGATGTCACAAAGGTCTCTTTCAATGCTTTCGGTCATCTGAGAGAGGATTACTGTCTGCTCCGTTCAGGAAGCGCGCTGGGAAGAGGCTGCGGACCATTGATAGTGGCGAAAAAAAAGATCAACGATCCCGAACTTCCAGAAAAAACCATAGCCATCCCCGGAAAGATGACCACAGCATATCTGCTTTTGCAGTTGTTTGACTCTGGTATCACAAAGGTGGTGGAGATGCCCTTTGACCGAATAATGAATGCGGTAAGCCTTGGCATTGTGGATGCGGGATTGATAATCCATGAGGGGCGGTTCACTTTTCCGGCGTACGATCTCGTTCAGCTTGTTGACCTGGGCGAATGGTGGGAAAGGGAAACAGGGCTTCCTATACCGCTTGGCGGGATAGTGGCGAAGAGAGAACTGGGTGCGGATGTGATAAACGAGGTCGACCGGCTCCTTAGAAAGAGCGTTGAGTACGCGTTTGCGAACCGCAGTATGACCCGCGGCTACATAAAAGAACATGCGCAGGAACTGGATGATGAAGTTATCGACCAGCACATTGGATTGTATGTGAATGACTATACGCTGGATATCGGGGATGGCGTTGAAGCTGTTGAAGAGTTGATAAAAAGAGCAGAAAATTTAAATCTTTTCCCTCACTCTGAAAAGCCATTGTTCTATGATTAAATAAGGAACCATCACGGCTAAGATGCGATACGGACATTCTTTAGCAATAAGTTTTCATTGGATATGGATTGAATACTGAAACTTATCTTATTCTGATATGTATATGTCATGCCTTCCATCAGTATCCTGTCATCCAGTTTTTTTCCCTCTCTCTCAAGAGAGATCCAGGCATGTCTTGGAGATGCTCTATCATCCATCGCATTTACTAATAGGGTATAACCTGATCCCATATCCCATGTTTCACCGGTCGAAAGAGACTTAGATTCTGCGACTATTTTGAGGTCTGGATTGGATGAGACCGGTTCGTCTATCCAGGAAGGGTTGACCTGCACTGCAAAAATTTGGGGAACCACTATGTCTTCTCCGGTATTGGTATTTTTTATCGTGTTCCTGCCTTTTGCTATCCCGTAAACTGCCACATCTGTTCCCCTGTATTCCGCTGGCAGCCTCCCCTGATAATATACAGCAACGGGTTCTCGATTATAAGTCTGCAGATTTATAATTAATGCGGTCTTCCCACCCTCATAAGATATCCATGAGACTTTTCCTCTAAGGAGGATATTTCTGTCTGTGAATCCGTCAGGATTCTTAAGAAAAATACCTGGATCCACTGCGGTAAATGCTTCTTTCTGGGCATCAGACAGCATATATGGCTGCGGCAGGTCACTATCCTGGTCTATGCATCCGGAGGCAATCATGGATACCAGAAGAAACAAGAATAAAGGATTGCTATTCCATGAGTTCATAAATTTATTTATTCTCAAACCACCACTTCACAAAATTGTTCCCGATCATGAGCGTTTTCTGTGCATCCCTGAATGCGCTCTCAGCTATTTCTTTTGAATATTCTCTTGAAGGTAGCCAGACCTCGTCCCCGGAAATTCCCGGATATCTGCTCAGCGATACATGAGGTTCTAATTCTTCTGCGGTCTTAATGACTTCTTTTAATTCTCTGGAATATTCTTTCAGGTCTCTCTTTTCCACTTCTTTTCTGAGAATATTCCCTACGTAATGAGTTTTTTCATATGCGCCAAAGCATATCAGAATGGCTTTAACCGTCTTTTCTACCGCCTGCTGGCAGTGATATACCGCCCTTTCATAAATCTCATCTCGCATTAATGAGCCTGCGGCTTTTAAATCCCTTTCAGAATCTTCAAGCCAGTAGTTCGCCCAGTCTTTGTTCGTTATCTCTGAAAGCGGGGTTGCTACCCTTTCTTTAACCGGGAAGATCCATCTGGAAAGCTCCTTCCTTATCTTCTTTTTCTTTATCTCAAGCCTGGTTTCACCCATCAATTTTCCAAGAAAGTCGCTGTCGTGGATTATTTCACCTTCTGTCGCAATGTCAAGGAAGAGAGGATTGTGGTTCTTGAAGTTGTTCGTACATTCTTCTTTTGATAAAAGCAGTATGTCTGCAGGGAAATCCAGAGCATGCTTAATTCCTGCAATATCCTTTATCCGTTCTATTCTGCTCTTATCTATTTTTTCAAGAACGATGAGTATATCGATATCCCTGAATTCCTTTCCTCGAACAAATGAGCCAAAGAGAGCTATGCCTGATACCTTATTGCCCCATTTTTTAAGGGCTGCTGAGGTGATTTTTTCTATAGGGGGGTTTTGGATCATAATTAATCCGTTTCAAATGATGGCTTTTTCAACCGCCTGCTGCGAATGGTATATTGACCTGCTGAATTCCGTTCCATCCAGTAATAATTTTACAGACCAAATGTCGGATTGTGATTCCAGCATCAAAGCTTCGAAAATCTGTTTTGCATCAACCACTTTATATCACCGCTATACCCGGGATTTTCCATGCCCCTTCGTAGATTTCCAGCATCAATGGATAGACCGATTCTATTGCGTGTGATATTTCATCTTTATTTACAAGAATCATATGAATTGGAGTGGTATATTTTAGTTCTATATCCTCTGTAAGGTCGAGGATCAATTTGTCCCGCGCTCTCCAGTCTTTCATAGGAGCTTCGCAAACGACAAGTACATCTATGTCAGAAGTGCTTGTGATTTTGCCTTTGACGATGGAGCCGAATAGGACTATAGATAAGAGGTCTTGGTTAAACTTCTGTTTAAGTACACCTATTAGTTCTGAAATGAGTTTGTTTTTCATCTGAATTACCTTGGATGTTTAACCGTATCTAAATCGCAAAACTTCTTAAATTCCTGAAATTTGACTAATTCATATCCCTGAGCCT
>JAJRAP010000140.1 GCA_028679855.1 Candidatus Methanoperedens sp. | reverse complement strand
TCTGCATACCGACTTTTTCGATACAGGCAGGCAGCGAAAACTGGTGTGGCTAAACAGGTACCCGTGCGTGTTGCGGTTCTTTCCGGGGCTGGAACAAAGCAAACAGCATCAGTTTCGGCAGCTTTTATTCTTGTGAACTCAATAGCAGGTATTGCAGGGTGCTTAATGAGCGTGAAATTTCTACCAGATGCCGTCTACATATGGGCATTTGCCGCAATACTTGGCGGAATAATCGGCTCAGAACTGGGCAGCCGTCGATTTGTAAACGCAACACTCTACCGTCTGCTTGCAGTAGTCCTTGTTATTGCTGGCGCAAAGCTCATGCTTGTGTAAAGTCGTTAAATCAAAATAGCCGCCTTTATCCAAAGTATCGGTAACTTGATCATTATTGGCATCAGCATATCGTTTTTGAATCATGTTGACAATACCCAACACGAAAGACAACTCAAATGCAAATGAAGATATGTCGAATTTATCATCAATAGGTTACCTATTTCCGAGTAAAATTTAAATATCATTACAGCTATTGTCAACTTCCGCAAAACAAGAGGAAAAAATGCCCGAATACACATTATTCTTAGGTTGCATAATCCCGGCACGTTTTCCCTTCATGGAAAAATCTACCAGGCTTGTTTTATCAAAGCTTGGCTGCGTTTTGCATGACCTTGAAGGATCTACATGCTGTCCCACAAAAAGCATCATCAAACCTATAGGAGATTTAGCATGGTATGTCACAGCAGCCAGAAATCTCGCTCTGGCAGAAAAAGCTGGACATGATTTACTCATACCCTGCAACGGCTGTTACAGCACCTTGAAGTCCGTGGAGGTTGAACTTCGGGTGAATCCCTATCTTCGAGAACGTGTGAATAACATACTATCATCTGTTGATCTGGAATACAAGGGAACCATCGAAGTAAAGCATCTTGTTGAAGCGCTGCATGATGAAATAGGCATCTCGAAGATAAGACAGCACATCATCAAACCGTTTGACGGCATGAAGCTTGCAGCGCATGCAGGATGCCACATGCTCCGCCCCAGTTCTTCCATATTCTTTGATGACCCGAATAAGCCAAAAAAGTTCGATGCCCTGATTGAAGCTCTCGGAGCAAAGAGCATCGAGTACGAGACCAAGATGTTATGCTGCGGCGGGAATCTCAATACGGCTGATGAACCCGACGAAGCCTCAGCCTTGGCGAGGATGAAACTGCTTGAGGTCACAAAAAAAGCAGATGCCATCTCGCTCACTTGCCCGTCATGTTTTATGCAGTACGACTCGCGCCAGTATCTCCTTGCGAAAAACGGTGAAAAACTGAACGTCCCGATTCTCTATTATCCTGAACTTCTGGGTCTTGCCATGGGGTTCACGACACAGGAGCTTGGCATGGACATGCACAGGATAGATGCTGCGGAATTCCTCTCAAAGTGGGATTCAAGGTACAACTATCTTAAAACGCTCAAAGAGGTTTTTGACCTGCCTTCTGTTCGCAAGTGCTACGAGTGCGGAGCATGCGTTAACGACTGCCCTGTTGTTAAGATAAACCCGGAATTCAATCCGAACGAAATTATAGGAAGACTGCTATCAGGTGAACTTGAAGCTGTGATAAGCTCTCATGATATATGGCGGTGCGTAGATTGTTACACATGCTATGAACTCTGCCCGCAGAAGATGGGCATGAATAAGATATTTGACAAACTAAAGCATATAGCTCTTGAAAAAGGAAAGGGTCCGAAAGGCTTTGCCGCCAGTATCGAGATGTTCAAGAAAGAAGGGAGACTGGGCGAGCCCACATCCGTTCGAAAGAAACTGAAACTTCCTGAGCCTCCAAAGAGCGGGGGGGAGGAATTAAAAAAATTATTGATTTTAATAAAAGGAGAAGAAAATGAAGTGTGAAGGTTTGATGAACCCGTCTAAAAAAGACGGATATCATTGGGTTCTTCAAAGAATACCATCCGGGTGTGCGATATCCGGAATAATAAGCGAGGAAGGCAGACGCATTGACGGCAGGGTGATAATAAAATCCATCGCCTGCATGCACGACCGTTCAAACGGGCTTGGCGGGGGATTTGCAGCTTATGGTATTTATCCGAAACGAAAAGATCAGTATGCTTTCCATATGATGTTCGATAATATGGAGGCAAAGGAAGCCACTGAGGAATTCTTCAAGGACGTCTTCAATGTGGACAAGGACGAACCCATTCCCATACACAGGGAAAACGGGGTATCGAATCCTCCCATACTCTGGAGATACTTCCTTGAGGTACCTGAGAATAAGCTTGAGTTCCTCTCAGAGCGGGATTATGCCATGAAAATCGTCATGAGGATAAACTCAGAAATAGAAGGAGCCTTCGTTGCATCAAGCGGCAAGAACATGGGTGCGTTCAAAGGTGTGGGATATCCCGAGGATATAGGTAAGTTCTATAAACTGGAGGATTACAGCGCATACATCTGGACAGCGCACGGCAGGTTCCCCACCAATACGCCTGGCTGGTGGGGAGGCGCACATCCCTTCACGCTCCTTGACTGGTCAGTGGTGCACAACGGCGAGATATCATCGTACGGCATTAACAAGCGCTACCTTGAGATGTTCGGGTACAGACTTGAACTGCGGACAGATACCGAGGTCATAGCATATCTTTTCGACCTTCTGGTGAGGAAGCATAAGCTCCCTATGGATAGGGCTGTAATGGCGCTTGCATCACCCTTCTGGAAAGACATTGACCGTATGGAGCCCGGGCAAAAGAAGATCGCCACCGCGATACGGCAGGTCTACGGGAGCACGCTCCTTAACGGTCCTTTCAGCATAATCCTTGGTCACAGCACAGGCATGATAGGACTGAACGACAGGATAAAACTGCGCCCCATGACCGCAGCGCGCAAGGATGATATGCTCTACATGGCGTCGGAAGAATCGGCGATACGCGAGATCGCCCCTGACCTTGATGAGATATGGAGCCCGAAAGCAGGTACGGCTGTTATAGGCACGCTTAAGGCGGAGGTGGAATAATGGAGTCGCAGCTTCCTGCGGAGTTCATTGTAAACGTGAACCATGAAAAGTGCAGACGGTGCAAGCGCTGTGTCATTAACTGCAGCTTTTCAGCGATTGAATTTAAGGACAAAGTAACGCCGAACCACAGGCTGTGCGTCGCGTGCCACAGGTGCGCCACATTCTGTCCCGAGAGCGCCATCACCATTACCGAGAACCCGCTTACATACAAATACGGCTATAACTGGACACCTGAAATCAGGAAGAATATCCTGAAACAGGCTGAAAGCGGCGGTATCATACTGACAGGTATGGGCAACCCCCAGCCGTATCCAATATACTGGGATCACATGCTGATCGACGCATGCCAGGTTACCAATCCCTCCATCGACCCGCTGCGCGAACCAATGGAATTACGCACATACCTTGGAGCCAAACCCGAAGCTCTGGAGTTCGATGGAGAGCATGACAATGTGAGCCTGAGAACCGAGCTTGCGCCACAGGTAAAACTGGACATACCCGTAGTGTTTGCGGCAATGTCATACGGCGCGATAAGCCTGAACGCGCACAAAGCTCTTGCGATGGCTGCAAGGCGCATGGGGACGCTGATGAACACGGGCGAGGGCGGACTGCACGAAGACCTTGCGGATTATACGGACAGGATAATCGTTCAGGTCGCTTCGGGCAGGTTCGGCGTCACGAGCAAGTACCTGAACAACAGCGCGCTCGTGGAAATAAAGATAGGGCAGGGTGCAAAACCCGGCATAGGAGGACATTTACCCGGTGAAAAGGTAGGAGAGGATATCTCAAAAACACGCATGATACCTGTGGGAACTGATGCCTTATCCCCTGCTCCGCATCATGATATTTATTCCATAGAAGACCTGTCGCAATTGATATACGCAATAAAGGAAGCGACCGATTACAAGAAACCTGTTTCTGTCAAGATAGCAGCAGTTCACAATGTTGCAGCCATCGCAAGCGGAATCGTTCGCTCAGGAGCGGATATAGTGATGATAGACGGCTTCCGCGGAGGGACGGGTGCGGCTCCAATGATTATCCGTGACCATGTAGGAGTACCAATCGAACTTGCCCTTGCAGCAGTGGATGAACGGTTAAGGCAGGAAGGAATCCGCAACCGCGCCTCAATCCTTGTTGGAGGCAGCATCAGGCAGAGCGCGGATGTTGTGAAGGCTATCGCGCTGGGAGCGGATGCCTGCGTCATAGGCACGGCTGCGCTCATAGCCATTGGCTGCCGTGTCTGCCAGAAATGCTACACCGGCAACTGCGCTTGGGGCATAGCCACGCAGAAGCCTGAACTTGTGCGCCGCCTCAATCCTGAAGTGGCGGCAGACCACCTTTGCAACCTTCTCACTGCATGGGGTCATGAGATACAGGAAGTGCTGGGTTCGCTTGGGATAAACGCCATCGAGTCGTTGCGGGGAAGCCGCGAACGTTTGCGCGGCGTAGGGCTTAACCAGGAGGCGCTTGATATCCTTGGAATTAAACATGCAGGTATAGGACAGTGATTTTATGAGAATAGACGCAAAAGGCATGCATTACCGTCAGTTGAATAAAATAATCCGCGAAGCCGTTGCGCAGGGTGAAAAAGAGTTCGAGCTTGATAACGTAGGCGGGCAGAGGTATATCGGCGATGGAATAAGCGAGAATGTAAAAATAACCATCAACGGCACACCTGGAAATGACCTCGGGGCTTTCATGAACGGACCCAGGATAATTGTAAATGCGAACGCGCAGGACGGTATCGCCAACACCATGAATGCGGGCGAGATTATCGTCCACGGCAGTGTGGGCGATATAATAGGCTACGGTATGCGCGGCGGTAAATTGTACATCAAAGGGGATGCGGGCTACCGTGTAGGCATCCACATGAAGGAGTATAAGAAGCAGATACCTGTTATCATAACTGGCGGCACCGCAGGCGACTTTTTCGGCGAATACATGGCAGGCGGGATAATGATACTGCTGGGCATGAACGGGAAGAACCCCATCGTGGGCGATTATGTTGGCACGGGCATGCATGGTGGTGTGATATACATCCGCGGCAAGGTTGACCCCTACCATCTCGGGAAAGAAGTGAGCTGCCTTGAATTGAATGAAGAGGATACGAAGCTCATCGGTTCTCATCTTAAGGAGTACTGCGAGTATTTCGGGTTTGACCTGACTGAAGTGATGAGCGGAAAATTCACGAAACTTGTGCCGCTGTCGCATCGACCGTATGGGGATCTTTACGTGTATTGAGCCAGAGTTGCGTCGGGATGTTGCCAATCCAATCATTATTTTGCTTCTTTTTAGAATTTTTTCATGCCACTAACCATTCAAAGAATAACCCAAAAAAAGCATTCCAGCATGATTCGCGGCATGCTGGAATGAAATTGAATTAAATGTCGAAGTACTGGTAAAACTCGTATGGCGTGGGCCTTATTGAGTTCTGCTTGTACTCCTCAGATTTAAGTTCTACCCACATATCGATGGCATCCCGGGGGAATACCGGTTCAAGGAACTTCCTGTCAGATTCAAGCTCATCAAGTGCCTCTTTCAGCGAACCAGGGCACTCCTTGATTCCCATCTCTTTTCTTCTCTCTGCTGTGAGGTGATAGATATTCTCATCACATGGATTGCCAGGATCCATCTTCTTCTTTATACCATCAAGTCCTGCCGAAGTGAGCGCCGCAAAGGCGAAATAAGTGTTGCAGCTTGTGTCAGGCGGCCTGAACTCAATCCTCTTGGGTGCTTCCTTGCCCTTTTCATAGAGAGGCACTCTTATGCTTGCAGACCTGTTGCGCTTGCTCCATGCGATATACACAGGTGCCTCATAGCCCGGCACAAGTCTCTTGTACGAGTTTGTGGTGGGCGAGGTAATAGCACAGAGCGCCCTTGAGTGTTCCATGAGCCCGCCTATATAGTAGCGACAGGTTTGAGATATCTCGGCATATTCGTCGTCCGGGTCATAGAAGGTGTTCCTGCCGTTCTTCCAGAGCGACTGGTGAATGTGCATGCCAGAAGCATTGTCGCCAAATATTGGTTTTGGCATGAAAGTGGCAATCATTTTCATATTGTATGCCACGTTCTTGACCACGTTCTTGTACGAGAGCACGTTGTCCGCCATCTTTGTAAGCGTATCGTATTTCATATCGATCTCACACTGTCCTGCAGTAGCTACCTCGTGGTGATGCGCATCGCAGACTATGCCGAAATAATCGTAGAGCATTCCTGTCACCTCGCTCCTGTACTCCTGAAGTGTGTCCTGGGGCGGTGCCGGATAGTAGCCCTCCTTAAACCTGATAGGATGGTTGATGCCGCTAGTTTGGGACCAGGGTGCTTCTTTTGACTGGATCTCGTATCCTGTGCCTGACCAGGCATCGCGTGCCGTTGAGTAGCTGGGCAGCAGTTTGACCGAATCAAAAACGAAGAACTCAAGCTCAGGTCCCCAATATGAGAGATCAAACCCTGCCTTCTTCACAGCTTCTTCCGCCCTCTGCGCTATGTGCCTCGGGTCGCGTGTGAATCGCGGTCCACCGAAGGCATCATAGAGGTCGCAAATCAACCGGAGAGTCCTGTGAGGGGTGTTATCAGTCCACGGCAGGATTGCGCAGGTACTCGGGTCGGGGAACATCCTCATATCCGACTCAAAGATTGACTTGAAGCCCTTGATTGAGGAGCCGTCCAGCTTTCCTATGCCGTCCGTGAAATCTTCTTCTTTCAGTGTATATGAAGGGAGCGTGATGTGCTGGATATAACCCGGGATGTCCATGAACTGAAGGTCTACCCATTTTACGTTTTTTTCTTTTATGAATTCCAATAACTTTTCGGGTGTTGGTGTTGCCATATTTCTTTTCTCCTTTGAAGTTTGTGGTCCCAACATATCCTTTTTCGACACAATGCAGATTCATTAATTTTGAATCAACTGTTACAATGTCCCAAATTGAGAGGTTGCCTCAAAGGATATGCCAAGACCGACTATAAGCTACCGTTTACCTACTTAAATAGTTTTCTATAATTTCGACTTTGGGAGCTAATTAAATGGAGTAAAGATTTAGTAGATTAAGCCCTTCTTATTTTCAGCATTTCAAGGCAATCACCAGAAACCCCCCGGTATTGGTGCTCCAGGGAGCCAGCGTACAATCGCATCCCGAAATATTTAAATAAAGGAAACACCCTTCCGTTTCCGAGCGTTTTTGAG